>CAIMGI010000186.1 GCA_903840505.1 uncultured Bacteroidota bacterium | reverse complement strand
CAAACGCCATTTTCAGGTATTCGCCTTTCGCACATTCTTACGCCATCAATTTCCGCGAAACCTGTAATTCGCAACGTTTGCTCTTTCGCCTCCCACTTTTCTAACAAACTTTTCAAAATATTATTTATGGATACGTTTATTTTAAATAGTATGGTAGTATTAGTGGTTCTAATTGTCTAAATTCTAACATCTTGATTCTTGTCTCTTGATTCTCATGTCTTGATTCTTTTAAAACTCAATACATACCCAAAATGACAGTCCATTAAAATTAATACCACACAATATTTCGCCATTTTATTTGTTTACTTTTGGTACCACAATTATGCGAAGCAGTATCAGACCGTTTTTATTTCTTTTATTCATCCTCTTTTTTGTTGTTCAAACCAAAGCACAAAACAAAGCAACTGTTTATGGTACAATAAAAGACAGTGAAACAAAAAATGCTGTTGAGTTTGCAACCGTATCCATATCGGGCGAGGCAGGTGGTGTAAATACCGACAAGGATGGAAAATACGAACTGATTGTTCCTGCAGGAAAAGAAATTACAGTTGTTATCTCCCATTTAAGCTACGGCAATACTTTCATAAAAGTAAAGTTAGCCCCGGGTGAGAAAAAGGAAATTAGTCCGAACCTTAAAATAAACAGCATCAGCTTTACCCAAATTGAGATCGAAGATATTCAAGGACGCAGAGGGACTATGAGGCGTATCGACCCAAAACTGGTTGCTGTATTCCCTACGGCAGGAAGCGGTGTAGAAGCATTGCTTAAAACCTTGCCGGGCGTTGTATCTAACAACGAGCTTAGTTCACAATATTCGGTGCGCGGTGGAAACTACGATGAAAACCTTATTTATGTAAACGACATTGAAGTATACCGACCGTTTTTAGTACGCTCGGGTCAGCAAGAAGGACTTAGTTTTATAAATTCCGATATGGTTTCTTCCATCCTTTTCTCATCGGGTGGGTTTGATGCGAAGTACGGTGATAAAATGTCGTCAGTATTGGATGTTCAATACCGCAAACCGAGGGAATTTGGTGGAACCGTTACAGGGAGTGCATTAGGTGCAGCAGTGCATTTAGAAGGAATATCAAAAAGTGCACGACTCACTTATCAATTGGGAGTGAGACAGCGTTCCAATAAATACATACTTAGTGCACTCGACACAAAAGGGGAATACAAACCCAGCTTTGTGGATGGACAGTTTTTTATTACCTATGATTTCACTCCCGAATTCGAAATAAACATATTGGGAAACTATGCCCGAAACAAATACCAACTTATACCTGAAAACCGTGAAACAGACTTTGGCACCGTAAATGAAGCCCTGCGCTTAAAAGTATATTTTGATGGTAAGGAAGTTGACGATTATGAAACGTACACAGGTGCCATATCAGCCATTTATCGTCCGAATAAAGATTTGAAATTAAAATTTATTACATCCTCCTACCAATCAAAAGAGTTTGAAACCTACGATATACAAGGTCAGTATTATATTTACCAATTGGAAAATGATTTTGCCAAAGACAATTTTGGAGATGTAAAATTCAGTCGCGGTGTAGGAACATTTTTTAATCACGCACGCGATTATTTAACAGCTACGGTTTACAATGCAGAGCACAAAGGCTATTACAAAGATTGGCGTTGGGGTGCAAAATACCAGCACGAAAACATTGATGATCAATTGAGTGAATGGAAAATGGTGGACAGTGCAGGATACTCCTTGCCCTTAAATCCATCCAGCAGCATCGACTTACAAGATGTGGTAAAACAAAAAATCAGTCTCAGTTCAAACCGTTACACGTCCTATTTACAAAATACCTGGAGTTGGGGTGATAGCAGCGACTACTCCCTCACAGCAGGTGTAAGAACGAATTATTGGGATTTAAACAATCAGTTTTTGGTTAGTCCGCGTGCTACCTTTTCAATAAAACCAAACTGGAAAAGGGATTTTTTATTCCGTGCATCTAGTGGTTACTATTACCAACCTCCTTTTTACAGGGAGCTTCGCGACTTCCAAGGCAATATCAATTACAATTTAAAAGCACAAACTTCCATCCACTTTGTGTTGGGCAGCGATTACAATTTCAAAGCCTGGAACCGACCATTTAAATTTGTTTCGGAGCTTTATTACAAGCATTTGGACAACCTTGTTCCGTATGAAATTGACAATGTGCGCATACGTTATTATGCAAAAAACAATGCGCGAGGATATGCTACAGGTATTGATATGAAAGTGAATGGAGAATTTGTAAACGGCATTGAATCTTGGTTTAGCTTATCTGTTATGCAAACCAAAGAAGATTTGAAAGATGATTTTTATTATCAATTCTTAAACAGCGATGGTGTAGTTATCATACCCGGATATACCACCAACAATGTTAAAACGGATAGTGTTCGCAAAGAACCGGGCTATATCCCTCGTCCAACCGACCAACGCGTAAACGTAGGAATATTTTTCCAAGATTATATTCCACGCCTGCCTGCTTTTAAAATGCACCTTAACTTTTTATTGGGTACAGGTATGCCTTTTGGACCGCCCAGCTTCCAACGTTACAAAGACACACTCCTTATGCCTCCTTATCGCAGGGTTGACATCGGTTTTAGTTACCAAATAAAAAGCGAAGAAAAAGAATTAAAGAAAAAAAATCCATTGCATTATATAAAATCGATGTGGATAAGTTTGGAAATATTTAACTTACTTCAAGTAAACAATACCATTTCCTATTTATGGATAAAGGATGTTACAAACCGTGAATATGCCATTCCCAACTACCTTACAGCAAGGCAGCTCAATTTGAAGTTGATAACGAAGTTTTAGGTAACTCAACTATTTTAAATAAAATGATATTACAGCTTAGCGAATACTGCGCTGAGGCAATACTTTAATATCTCCTGCCCTAGCTTATTACATTCTTAAACAAATTTGTACCTTTATACTTGAATTACACCCAGCACTATGATAAAAGCCAACGATATTAAAAAGCTGAAAGAGCTTTTAAGTAAAAAAAAGAACATTGTCATTACCACTCATCTAAATCCCGATGGCGATGCAATGGGTTCATCACTTGGCTTGTATAATTTTTTAGTAAAATTAAAGCACAACGTAACGGTAGTGACACCCAACGATTGGCCCGATTTTTTGGCTTGGTTGCCGGGTGCGAACAAAGCTTTAGATGCAAAAGCATTTCCTAAAAAAGCACATAGCTTAATTCAAAAAGCAGATATCGTTTTTTGTCTCGATTTTAATGTACTATACAGAATTGACCAATTGGAAACAGTTGTAGGAAATTCAAAAGCATTTAAAATACTTATTGATCATCACCTTCAACCAGGAACTTTTCCAGATATAACAAACTCCGATACCTCTGCCTCATCAACCTGCCAAATGGTATTTGAATTTATTGAAGC
The DNA here is from genome assembly GCA_903840505.1 of uncultured Bacteroidota bacterium. Taxonomy (GTDB): domain Bacteria; phylum Bacteroidota; class Bacteroidia; order UBA4408; family UBA4408; genus CAIMGI01. The sequence continues at coordinate 10,441 of CAIMGI010000186.1, read as the reverse complement.
CATCGGACAAAAAAAATTGGTGGACAAAAAAATTGCTACCTGTTTGTATACCGGAATAATGACCGATACTGCTTCCTTGCGTTTTGAGTCGGCAACACCTATCACCTACCGCATTGCAGCAGAATTAATTGAAGCAGGAGCACCAAAAACCACGATACACGAAAATGTATACGACACATTCAGTGAAAACAAAATGAAATTATTGGGCTATAGTATTAGCAGTAAACTTTCGGCTTTGCAGGAATTAAAAACAGCTTTTATTAGCTTGAGTGCTGCTGAACTAAGCCATTACAACTACCAGAAGGGAGATACAGAAGGCATTGTTAATTATGCATTGTCTATCAAAGGAATAAAGTTTGCCGCCATTTTTATTGAACGTGATGATGAAATAAAAATGTCTTTTCGTTCAAAAGGCACTTTTGATGTGAATACATTTGCCCGTAAACACTTTGGTGGCGGGGGACACAAAAATGCGGCAGGAGCACAATCCGATTTAACATTGGACGAAACCATCAGCAAATTTATTGCCTTATTAGCAGATTATAAAGCTGAGCTTAGCAAAAAATAAAATGCGCAACTTTTTTTTATTCATTTCCTTAATTTTCATTTTTGGTTGTGGTAATGACCAACACCGAGAGGTTATTATAACCAATAAACAATTGGAGAAACCTTTGATAAACCAAAACAAGCGTTTGGTAAAAAAAGAAAAGGAAGCCATTGAAGCCTATATTACCCGTCATAACTGGAAAATGGATACCACTGGAACAGGCTTACGTTATATGATTTATGAGCATGGAACTGGCCCTTTGGTAAAAATAGGACAAAAAGCAAAAGTAAATTTTAACGTTAGTTTATTGGATGGCACAGAGTGTTACAGCAGCAAAAAAAAGGGTGCCGAAGTATTTACCGTTTGGGAAGATCACGTTGAAAGTGGTTTGCACGAAGGTATAATATTGATGCACGTTGGCGACAAAGCTAAATTCATTTTACCCCCTCACCTCGCCCACGGATTATTGGGCGATGATGATAAAATTCCGCCTTTATCAACCATTGTTTACGATATTGAATTACTTGAACTAAAATGACAATCAAGTATTTTGCTTCCACTATTTTCTTGTTCTCACTTTTTTTAGTCGCTTGCGATTCATCCACCACCAAAGAAAAGCATCCCGGTTTTACTCCCCTTGAAAATAATTTTTATTACAAAAGAATTACCATCGGTGATGGAAAAGCAAAACCACAACAAGGCGATTTCATTACCTATTTTGTGCTTTTTAAAACAGAAAACGATTCGGTATTAAATTTCACAAAGTATAATTACAAGGCCAATCTTGATACCTTTACCTTTAAAAAAGCTGAGTTCGAAGGAGGTTTTGAAAGTCTCGTTGGTACAATGTGTGAAGGCGATAGCAGTAATTTTTATTTACCTGCACTTTGGGTATACGAAAAAATGCTGAAAAGTCCCTTCCCTAATTACTTACAAAATACGGATGAATTGAAAGTCGAGATAAAGTTATTGTACATAAAAACAGAAAAAGAATTGCGAGGCGAAAAAATATCCTATGATTTATGGACAGCAGATATGAAATGGAATGAGGAAAGTGTACTGCGCGACTATATTAAAAAGAACAATATACAAGTTGAAGCAGACGAAAATGGTATATACTTTATACTTAAAGGAAAGGGTACAGGGAAAAAGATAAAAAAAGGTGATAAAATTACACTCAACTATTCGGCAAAAATGCTTGATGGAAGGGAGTTTGACAATACAAATAATTGGAAGGAGCCTTTTGTATTTACAATGGGAACAGAAGGCGAGCTTATAAAAGGACTGGAATTGGCTATTTATAAGATGCACGAGGGCGATGTTGCCACTATCATTATTCCTTCGCAACTGGCCTTTGGCGAAAAAGGTTCTTCAAATGGTGTTGTTAGTCCGTTTAAAACTGTTACCTTTGACCTCGAATTAAAAACCATACAATAAATCTTTAAAAAACGTTATGAAATTAACCTTTAAATTGACCGTAACAACTATATTAGTTGTATCTCTATTGGGAGCTTGTAAAAAATCAAAATACCCTGGATACGAAGAGACTGAAACAGGTTTGGCTTATAAATTCATCAAAGAAAAAAGCAGTAATAGAATGCCAAAAGAAGGCGATATTATGTCGATTTCAATGATTTACAAAAACAGTAAAGACTCCGTTATATTTGATACCAATCAAAAAGGCGGTCCAATAAAATTTCCGCTTCAAAAACCAACTTTCAAAGGTTGTTTAGAAGAAGGTTTTGCAATGATGAGTGTAGGTGATAGTGCCAGCTTTATTGTTAGCGCAGACTCATTGTTTATTAAAACATTTAAAGGTCAGTTACCTCCATTTATTGAAAAAGGAAGTGTACTTACTTTTTATGTAAAGCTAAGTGACATTGAGTTAAAAGCTGATGCGGACAAAAAAATGAAAGAAGCAGCAGACCGTGAACAAGCTGAAATGGAGGCGCAAAAAGTGGCTGAACAACCGATGATTGACAAATATATTGCTGAAAATAAAATAACTGCACAACCTACAGCCAGTGGTTTATACTTTGTTGAAACAAAAAAAGGAAGCAGTGATAAGGTATTAAAAGGTGATACCATCACAGTAAAATACACAGGAAAATTTCTTGACGGTAAAGTGTTTGACAGTTCAGATAGAAGTCCGGTTCCGGTTAAATTTCAAATAGGTGTAGGACAAGTAATACCAGGATGGGATGAAGCCTTGGTAATGATGAGTGTTGGACAAAAGGCAACAGTACTTATTCCTTCAAAAATAGGATACGGTGATCAAGGTATGCAAGGTGCTATTCCTCCATACACACCTTTGGTATTTGATGTTGAAGTAGTAGCAACCAAACACAATAAATAATATGAAAAAAGCAGCAATACTTTCACTCTCTTTTGTACTGATTGCATTTGCAAGCTATGCACAAAAGAAAAAAAAAGTTACTAAAATGACTGTTGATACCATCACAACCGCATCTGGTTTGAGATATTTTATTACTCAAAAAGGAACCGGTGTTCAAGCAAAAAAAGGTGATAATGTTCTTGTTCATTACACTGGTAAGCTTATGAACGATACTGTATTTGACAGTTCTTACAAAAGAAACCAACCTTTTAAATTTAAATTAGGACAAGGGATGGTTATAAAAGGATGGGATGAAGGTATCGCCTTATTGAAAGTGGGCGACAAAGCTACTTTTATTATTCCTGCAAATTTAGCTTATGGTCCTAGAGCGAATGGAAACATTCCTGCTAATTCAACCTTAAAATTTGATGTTGAACTAATGGAAGTTAAAGAACCCATTATTATAAAACCATTTGATGTAGCAGGAAAAGATACTGTGACTACCGCATCGGGATTAAAATACATCAAAGTAAAGTCAGTTCCTGAAGGAGTCCAAGCATCATCCGGGAAAATGGTAGCAGCACATTATACTGGTTATTTATTGGATGGTACAAAATTCGACTCATCGGTTGAACGAGATTCGCCTCATAATTTTCAATTGGGAGTTGGACAAGTTATACCGGGTTGGGACGAAGGCATAGCACTTTTAAAAGTAGGTGAAAAAGCGCGTTTAATAATTCCGGCAAACCTTGCCTATGGAGCGCAAGGTGCAGGGGGGATTATTCCTCCAAATGCAACCATTGTATTTGATGTAGAATTAATGAAAGTTCAGTAAATTTATTATTACATAAAACAAAAGGGGCGATTTTTAATCGCCCCTTTTGTTTTTAAAATTAACCAAGCACTACATTATTACCAGCTTTCCATATTGTAACACACTGTTCCCATTCCATAAACGATACAGGTATGTTCCATCCGCCAATCCGTTTCTATCAATCAACAATCTATTGGTATTATTACCCACAATGGTTTTAACAATTTTACCGTTTATATCTACTATTTCAACACATACTTCATCCATAGAATTTGATACAGTTAAAACAGTTGTATTCGAAAATGGATTGGGATAAATTTTCACCTCGTTTTTAGTTTCATTTTCAGATACTGTCATCGGTATTTCACGTACAAAACTCAATTCGTCAATGTACAAGCCTGAAATTACCAAACCTAAACTGTCCATTTTAAAACAATTGTATTTACTGTTTTCAAAACGAATCAATACTGAGTCGGGCATAATACCCGGTTGTACATCGCTTATGTTTACTTGAAAAGAAGTATAGTTTGTAACAGGTGCCAAAACCAACTGACCATAGGCAACAGTATCTATTTTATGAAGAATAGCATTGTACTTTTTAAAAATTACAGTTATTACGGATGAGTCTCCCACACAAATATCAGAGTTTTTGTAATGGCCTGAAAAAGTATAAAACTTGGTATTGATTGGTGTTCCACCGAAACTAGGATTATCCCAAGCGTGAAAAGGTGCTTGTCCATTTGTCATAATTCCGGGAGCAATGCCACACATAGGTATACCTTTTACTACGGAAGCATAATTACCTGCATAACTATCGGTGGTTCTTAAGGAAGTTCCACTAAACATTTTCCACCAACCGTTCGGAACACTGTCTTGATTTGAATCGAGTGTCCAATTCTCGAAACCTCCATTGTTTATGTTTTGGGCATTTGCCTTAACCAATACGGCAAGCAATACCACAATTAGTGCTATTGCTACTTTGATATTTGTTTTCATAGGATGTTATTTTAATTATTACAAGACAAAGGTAGCTTGTATGTTACATAACAATTAGGACAAAAAGTGGCACTATTGGTATTTTTCGCGGATAGTTTGCCTGAACTCTTTTGGCGAAACACCTGTATGGTTCTTAAAAAAGCGCGCAAAATAAGAAGGGTCTTCAAAATTAAGCACCTGAGCAATTTCATTCACACTTTCGGATGAATGTAATAACATACGTTTAATTTCAAGCAATAAACGCTCGTTAATAATATCGCTGGAAGAAACACCCAACAGTTCTTTTACTACATCGTTTAAGTGACCGGATGATACAAATAAAATATCGGCATACTCACCCGGTTTGTGCATATGAACAAAATTTTTCTCGATGGCAATTCTGAATCTTAGTATTAAATCATTTTTAGGATTCGGTTTGTTTACTACATCGTTAGTTTGTTGCAAGAACAGTCGCTTTGCATCCAGCATTAACAAATTAAGGTTTGCTCTCAGCACTTCTTCCTTGTCTTTATTATCGCTTGCAAACTCTGCTTTCATTCTTTCAAACAACTGAACAATGTCTTGTCTGTTCTTTTCGGGAATACTAACGATAGGTCGGGAAGTATTGTTGTTTAAAAAAGGAAGCTCATACAAAGTATCAATGTTTTGCAACTCCAGCTGATAAAATTCTCTTGAAAATAGTATAATATAGCCGTTGGAGTTTAACTCTCTTTGTAACATATGTATTTGTCCGGGCGACACAAAATGTATACTGTAATCACCAACGGTAAATGAATCGAAGTCAATATCGTGACGACCACCACCCTTTATGAAAAAGAATATTTCGTAATAAGCGTGTCGGTGATAATTGAGTGGATCGTAATTACTCTTCTCGGATAAAGAAATAAAATCGAATGGAATATTCTGTTCCAAACGATCATAAAACTCGTGAGTAGGTATTATTTGTTTTTTCATCCAAGATTAAAATTACACAAATTATACCAAAACAGCATAATGTTAAGCATTGTTAAATCAAATAAGCCCAAAGTAATATCCATTTATTTAGCTTAAATTTGTTTTGAAAAGCAACAATCTATGAAGCATTCTAAATCACTCTTACTAGCCGGTGTAGTATTTTTTATCTGTAATACATCAAAGGCTCAAGTGTCTGAAATAAGTCCGGCAATGGATAAAATTGCTGCCGTAATGCAGTACATTAATTATTATTACGTTGATTCTGTTAAACAAGAAAAACTTACAGAGGATGCTATCAATGGTGTACTGAAGGAATTAGACCCACACTCAGTATACATTTCAAAAAAAGAATTGAACGCAATGAATGAACCCTTGCAGGGAAATTTTGACGGTATTGGTGTTCAATTTAATATATTGCACGATACCATAACAGTTGTTGCAGCTATACCCGGTGGACCATCGGAGAAGTTAGGAATACAGGGCGGTGATAAAATAATATTAATTGAAACAGAAAACGTAGCGGGTAAAAAAGTTAAGAATGAGGATGTGATGAAGAAGCTGCGCGGTCCGAAAGGAACAAAAGTAAAAGTGAGTATTAAGCGTTCGGGCTCAAAGGACTTAATTGATTTTACTATTACCCGCGATAAAATTCCATTGTACAGTATTGATGCCACTTATATGGCAACACCTACTATTGGTTATATAAAACTAAGCCGCTTTGCCCGCACTTCAATGGATGAGTTTCGGGAATCATTGAAGACATTAAAAGATAAAGGAGCAAAAGATTTAATTCTTGACCTTACAGACAATGGTGGCGGTTATTTAGATATAGCCTTCGAACTTTCCGACCAATTTTTAGAGGATAAAAAGTTGATTGTTTACACACAAGGAGTGAAATCACCACGCAAGGAATATGTTGCAACCAGTAAGGGAGAATTTGAAAAAGGACGTGTAGTGGTAATGATAAATGAAGGTTCGGCATCGGCAAGCGAAATTTTGTCGGGTGCAATACAGGATTGGGACAGAGGATTGGTAATTGGACGCAGATCTTTTGGAAAAGGATTGGTACAAAACCAATTTCCATTGCCAGATGGTGCAGCAATGCGCTTAACCATTGCAAGGTATTATACACCGGTAGGCAGAAACATTCAAAAAGCATATTCAGGAGGCGAAGATGGAGACGATGCCTACGATAAGGATTTAGAAAAAAGATACAAACACGGTGAATTTTTTAGTGCCGACAGTATAAAATTTCCTGATTCATTAAAATTTTACACTCCCAATAAGCGCTTGGTCTATGGCGGTGGCGGTATTATGCCTGACTTATTTGTACCACTTGATACTTCACACAGTTCGGCTTATTACTCAAAAATTATTCGCAAAGGAGTTTTGAATCAGTTTTGTCTTTCGTATGTAGATAGAAACAGAAAAAAATTAAATGTCACTTACCCTACTTTTGAAGATTATAAAAAGAATTTTAAAGTGGACGAAGTGTTAATGAATGAATTAATGGAAGAAGCCGAAAAACAAGGAATAAAAAAGGATGAAAAGGATTTTGAAAAAGTAAAAGACATAGCAAAAATTCAGCTTAAGGCAATTATTTCGGGCGATTTATACAAGCGTGATAACTCCACCGAAATATTTAATGAACTAAACGATATTTATTTAAAAGCTTTACAAGTATTGCAGGACGACACTTTCAAAAAAATGAAGATTACTAATTAATGGGACTTTTCGGCAACTTATTTACGAATTCAAAAACAAAAGAAGCAGCCGATTTATCTGTTCTGAAAACAGATATTCATTCGCATTTGATTCCCGGAATTGACGATGGTGCCAAGTCGATTGAAGATAGCATTGCAATGATAACAGAGTTTTACAACTTAGGTTATCGGAAGTTGATTACATCGCCACACGTAATGAGCGATTATTATCGTAACAGCAGTGAAACTATTTTAAGTGGTTTAGAAAGAGTACGCGGGGCTATTAAGGAAGCAAACATTGATATTTCAATTGATGCTGTTGCTGAATATTATTTAGATGCTGATTTTGAACAAAAATTAGAAAATGAAAAACTACTCACCTTTGGTGACAATTATTTATTGTTCGAAATATCGTATATGAATCCACCGGATAACTTAAATGCAATTGTATTTAAAATGCAAACGATGGGTTACAAGCCTGTCCTGGCACATCCCGAACGATACAATTTTTGGCATAAAAATTATGATAAGTACCTTGAGTTTCATGACAAAGGCGTATTGCTTCAGCTCAATATTAATTCATTAACAGGCTACTATTCCCTACCCACAAAAAAAATTGCCGAACAAATGATTGATAACGGAATTATATCCTTGTTGGGAAGTGACTGTCATCACCAAGGCCATATTAAATCATTGCAAAATGTAGTGTATGAAAAATCATTGCACCAACTTTTAATATCAGGAAAATTACTAAACAATACACTTTAAATTTTATGGCTCACGTAGACTTTAACAGCGAATTACCGGGTATTCAAGGTGCAATGGTATACCGACCTGAAACTGCAAAACCTTTGAGAGAATTAGCAGAAGTATTATTAAAAAGTCCCTCTACACTTACATCGGGTGAACGCGAATTAATTGCAACCTATGTTTCCTATTTAAACAATTGTCACTTTTGCCAATCTTCGCACGGAGCAGCAGCGTCTTGCTATTACAATGGAGATATGCAATTGGTGTTGGATGTAAAAAAAGATCCAAATACAGCCAACATTTCCGATAAACTAAAATCCTTACTTGCGATTGCTGCAAAGGTTCAGCAGGGAGGAAAAAACGTGGGTGATGAAAATATAAAAGATGCAAAAAGCAAGGGTGCTACCGATCTTGAAATTCACGACACGGTGCTTATTGCAGCCGCATTTTGTATGTTTAACAGGTATGTTGACGGATTAGCAACTTGGGCTCCAAAGGAGGTTGGGGCTTATGCTGCAATGGGAGAACGAATTGTGAAAGAAGGTTATATTAGAAAGACAAATTAGTTCACTATCCTTATTCTTATAAATGACATTGCTGTTTACAATTAACTCTAGCAGTAACACCATTAACGCATCAAGCTCATTTCTTTAAAAGTTGTTTTTATATTTTCTAGTTCATCCGAACCATCTTTAAAGAAAATTATTTTTTTTTCTTTATCAAAAAGAATAAAATATGGCATTGATCGTAGATTATAGTTTAAACATAATGGGCCAAAACCAGCTTCTGCTTCCCATACAGAAGTCCATTTTATTTTATTAGTACTTAAGGCATCTTTCCATTTATTTCTATCTTCATCTAAAGCAACTGAAATTATGGCAATCTTTGATGTATCTAATGAATTGTAAAGAGAAACAAAATTATCCATTTCACGAACACACGGTCCACACCCATTTGACCAAAAATGCAACAATACAAATTTGTTTTTTATACTATTTGAATTGAAAACTAAATCATTTCTATCTTTAAGCGTAAATTCTTTAAAGGCATCGCCAATATTAGGATACTTCCTATCTAACAAATTTGCTTTTAAATGTTTGTATTCTGGATACTCCTTTAATTCTGCACTTAATTTATCGAGCATCACTAATTGGTTACTTTTGTTATGCATAAATCCTAAAAGCCACAATGATAAATATGAATTTGAATTTTTATCAATATAACGTTTAATTAGGCTATCCGATTCACTATATCTTTTTGAATCCTTAAATTCAAGTACTTTTTTTGTAACAATATCCCACTCATTTTCATTAATAATGTTGGTGGTTCTGTTTTTATAGTCAATAATTAGTCCCTTATTACCCATTTTATTATCAATCCACACCCTTGTTTCCCAACGTGTAGGTATATCATTTACAACAAAAAGATATTCGGGCTTAGTTGGAAAAAAAACGTATTCTAATATTGAGTCATTGACCTTTTTTGGTACAACTTCCATAAAGTTTCCAATAATAATTTGATGAAGTGAGTCCTTGCCCAACCCCACCTGTTTAATGGTAAAAGTTACTTGAGAATATAAATTTTGAACAATGAAAAATAAAAAAAAAGTAATTGATTTGATTTTAAGATGCATAATTTTTTTTTAACAAATCTGTCTTTTACTTTAATTATAGTAAAAGACAGATTTGTTATTACAACTAATTACCGTAAATATAATAATAAACATTATTAACTTTAATTATATAATCAATGCATCCCCTAGGTTCTGTAACTACTTCACAACATCTATATACATTTGAATCAGGTGCATTACAATTAGAACACCAATTGCCTATTGTAACTGGACTATAAGTTATAGGGTCGCTATTATACAATGTATTAAATTCTGTTAATGTCATTGTCCCAACCGATGGTCTATTGTCGTAATCAGTTACTGATACTGTAATACCTAATATTGCACTCATTACCGCAGCAAAATTACTTGAATATAGAGCCTAAATATTTTCGTCTGCTGTTGTGAAGCCTTTGGGTCTTCCATCTTTAAATATCATATTATTAATGATAGATGTTTTTGTACCAGAACTCAAATTTGCGATAACTTCAATAGATGAATTATTTAATTTAGTAGCCAACTGTGACGTATTAGTTGGCCCACTATATGTTATAACTTGAGTAACGCAAGTTTGCGCAATTCCCGTAAAAAATAACATTGATAACGAGAATATTAATACTAATTTTTTCATTTTTATAAGATTGAAGAGTTAAAACTAATTTTATTATTAAAATTCTTACTATGTAGCTGTAAGTTTGCTTTGCTCAATACCTTTTATAAAAGATATAGT
>CAIMGI010000185.1 GCA_903840505.1 uncultured Bacteroidota bacterium | reverse complement strand
CAATTCATTTGTAGTACCCAATTTAATCTTACTTAACTTAGTCTGCAGAAGCTTTAACGGCTCAGTTATTCTGCTTGATATAAACAATGCTAAAAATACTGAAAGCACAAAAAGAAACACATAAATATTAATCAGTGCCACAAGCAAAGTTGATATTTCTTTCTCCAACTCTTGCTGCTTTGAAAAAGCTGGCAAATTTATATAAGCAAGCAAATTGTGTTCGTTATTAAAAAATGGTATGTAGGCAGATATAAAATTGAGCTTGCCAATTTGCTCATAGTTTACATATTCCGATTGATTCTCGTGTATTAATTCATTGTATGCCTGAGGATTCATTTTACGGGAAAGAAGTCCTTCTTCAAAAAGCTTATTTTGAGAGGAAGCAAGCAGATTACCTTTTGTGTCATACAAATTAATATCACTTGAAAACACAGTGGCTATTCTTGTAAGTAAATAGGTTAAATATTGATCGGACGAAAAATTTAAACTTTTCTCATCACCAAGTTTTTGTTCTAAATCCAGCAATACCGAATTCAATTTATCATCCAAATTTTCGGCTATCTTTTTTGTATACTGCTGATTAAGGAGGAAAAGTGTTGCACTACCAAAAAGCAATAAGGAGATAAAAACAATGGTTACAAAAAGTATCTGTATTTTATTTTTAAAATTAAGCTCATAAAAAAAGACACCTTTTACGGCATTGCGTATAGACCAATAAAAAAGTAGCATTATACTGAAAAATGTAAAGAGATAAGCAAAAATAGTAAGCTTATTCAAAACCGTTTTCTCAGGACGAGTAATGACAATTATTTCACCATTTTCTGCTCCCGGTTTATAAACAAAGTGTTTATGTTTATCATCAAAAATAACAGAATATGCAGCTTTTAGCGTATCAAATAAATCACATTTAAAATCGTATTCATAATCTCCTACATGATTTATTAAACCGTGATTTTTATACCTTGCATATGAATAATTTTGAATTTCAACTTCCTTCAAGACTTCTTTATCCAATAGCAAAACCGGAAAACCCGCTTCCGCTTCATCGTTCACAAATTTACTTTCAATCTGAACAAATAAAACGCTTGACTCTTGAATTCCATTAGTAAAATATTTAAATTTTGACTTCCCTACCAAGCCTGTTTTTCCGTGTGTAGATTGATTAAAATAAAAAAGTGATTTCTGCGATGTAGGCAAACCGGAAGTAGTGGCTATTTGCTCAAAATAATCGTGCAAATCTTTGCTGGATTCAACCGACTGGACCAATGGACGACAAAGAGAATCGTATATAAAATAATTTATTGAAAATTTTTGCCAATAACCATTGAAATATTTTTCTGTTAACCTACTAACTATTGATTTCTGATCTATTATCGGTCGAGACAAATAATACGTTAGCATCGTATCCGTAAGTAACTTTTTTTCAATATCCGAATACAAAACCTCAGCTACAGGGTCTCTATCGTCAGCTAAATTTTCAGCCAATGATTTGTTATTTAATTCCTCTTTGGAATCCTGCTCTGCTATTAAAATATAATTGATGGAAAAAGAAAATATCAATACTACAATTACAACCAATACAAAAACGTTTTTCTTGGTAGGATTACTGTGCCAATAATAGATAATTAAAAAAATTGGCAGAGCTAATAATATATGAAGTAATAAGAAATGTTCAATTGCATAAAAAGCAAGTAGGGTGAAGAAAGAACTTATAATGAGCACACTCAAAAATAAACCCATATTATATTGCAATAACACAATTTCTTTGATTGTCCTTTCCGTAATAAAATAAAAGGAGAACAAAAACAATCCGATTATAAAAAAGGCAATATAACTGTGTATATCAAGGCTAAAAATATTATCCACTTGCAGGGATATTTTTGAGTCTTTCACTAAACTTATCAACTCAGAACAGATACCACTCCAACAAAACAACAAAACAATAATGAGTACCGATGCTCCTACTCCCTTTTTCAATTTATCAAAAAACAATACTATTGGCGATAAATTAAAGTGTTTATAAAATCCATAGGACAAATACAATAATAGCAATGAGTTAATTAACAAATCGCCCAACGAAGCATTGTAATTTGAGCTGGCAAAATACTCCGGGCTAAACAAATCTAAATCATACAATACCCTAGGCAGACGAAAATGAATAGATAGGTATCTTATTAAAAAGATGAATGTGCAAAGTGCAATGAAAGTAAGATTTGGATTTCGCCTTATTGCAATAGATGTAAAAACCTCTCGTAATGCTAATAATAGCATAATTATCCCTGCTAAATTCCAAAGCATAAAAAAGAATATGGAAGATGCAGAATTTTTAAATCCTGATGTTTCTAAGGAAAATAAATACTCGCTTTTATAATTAAAAATAGCATTCTCATCCTTATAATTACCCGCTACAATTCTGCTTTCAGAAGGAACTTTAAAATCATTCTGAAAAGCATCTTCTAAATATTGATTGTGGTATGGATACTCCTTTTTCAGTAACAAAAGACCCAAAACTGCTTTATTCCCTACCTTTTTATGGATTAACTCAAACCAACCATTATTTAACTTTACAATACATTTATTGAGCAAAATATGCTGTAAATAATTTTCGACAGGAACGGAATTATCTGTCCAAAATTTTAATGAATCATTTTCATACACCAATAAGGCAAAGCCTTCCTTATTAAACAGCGAACTGTACTTTGCCGTATTTTTAATAAAAAGCGAATCGTAACTTAAAACAGTTGCCTCATCGGCTAATTCATTCACATAACTTAAAAGCTCTTTTTCCTTTTTTACAAGTACTTGTGAAAAATTATTGACCGACTTTTTAGAATCCGATAAGGAAACATTAATCGTTTTATACAAAAAAGAGGTGGTGAAGAAAAAAAGTGCCGCAATGACATAAATGTATTTTGCCGAACGAATACTTTTCAAAACTAATTTTTTACAAATTTCCCTTTGTTCACTATTGCAAGGGCTTTACCGATAAATT
>CAIMGI010000184.1 GCA_903840505.1 uncultured Bacteroidota bacterium | reverse complement strand
CAGCTGGGTGGCATACAATAACGGGTTACCAAATGTGATTGTGAATGAATTGGAAATTCAATATGCAACAGGGAAGTTAAGGGCTGCAACATATGGCAGAGGTCTTTGGCAAAGCGATGTATATACCGTTGCTTTGTTTAATGAAGATGCAATGATTGTGAATGCCAGCTACCCTACTTCCGAAAATATGTGCGATACCTCCTTTGCTCCCATTGTGCGCATAAAAAATAATGGAATCAATAACCTTGTTTCCGATTCAATAAAATATGCCATTGATGGAAACTTACAAACATATTTTTGGACAGGGAATTTATCTACAGGAGCATACGTTGATGTTACCCTTCCTATGGTTACAGTAAGTACAGGAAATCACACATTTAACGCCTACTCTACTTATCCCAATAATCAAACGGACGGCAACGCAAATAACGATGCAATCAGCACCGTTAATTTTACCGTAACACTTATTAATACATTCACCTACCTCAATAATTTTAATTCAAATGCAAATTACTGGCAGCACAATGCCGCAGGAATAAGTCCGATAGATATTTGGACCTGGGGCATACCTTCAGGTATTTTATTGGCAACTGCACATTCGGGTACACGTGTATATGCGACTAACTTGGCAGGAAATTATACGGCAAACTCATTTTCCTATTTAGAAACTCCTTGTTATGATTTTACAAACTTAACACATCCCCGATTGGAGTTTTATATGGCTTATGATATTGAACAAAATGGCGATGCACTTACGGTTGAATATTCTTTAAACAATGGTGCCTCTTGGCAAAAGCTCGGTAATGCCAACGACTTAGGATGGTATAACAGCAATGTAAACAATGGCGCTATTTGTAACGGCTCCCAATGGACGGGCACCAATGCAAACTGGCAATTATATGGTCACGATTTAACCGCTTTTGCAGGACAAAATTTTGTAAAATTCCGTTTCAACCTAAGCTCCAATTCTACCCAAGAATTAGAGGGAGTAATGATTGACGATTTCACCATTTATGAATATTTGGTTGGCATTGAAGAGAACGATAATATTGTTTTTAATCTTTACCCTAACCCTAACAATGGTATATTATATATTGATATTGATAAATTAATCACACAAAATATTCAGTTGGCTATTACAAATACATTGGGAGAAACAGTTGCTCATTTTAATGAAGATATTACAAGCGGAACAAGACTTGAAATAAATATGCAAGACAAGCCTGAAGGAATCTATTTTATTACACTTTATACCAATAACAACGTAATAACAAAAAAACTAACCCTTGTTAAATAAAAATGCAAAAAAGGATTTTTTATACAGGTATATTGGTAACAATGTTATTCCTATCGGCTTGTAAAAAGTATGAAGAAAGTTCTGCATTTTCACTCAGTTCAAAAAAGGAACGTTTGTGTAAAAAATGGCAAATTGAAAAATTTATGTACAATAATATAGACCGTACTTCTACTGTTGACAGTATGTATTTAACATACGAATTTACCAAAGACGGAAAGTACCAGGAAATTATGGCACATACACATATGTATTACATTATAGATGGGAAATGGGATTTTATCTATAAAAAGGAATCTGTTTTAATTTCAAGGTCGGAATCAGATAACTTTATTTGGGAAATAAAAAAACTAGACAAAGAACAGCTTTGGTTTGTTCAGCATTATGATTTTGTAGACATTGAATACCACCTTATACCTGTTAAATAAAATGAATGAGAATAAAGGATACAGAAGCAATTTAATTTTTGGCACAAAAAATGTTAACTAATGTTAAACCCATAACCACAAATAACAAGCACAATGAAAAAAACCAAAATTTACTCTAAGCTATTTTTAACTACTCTTCTTATCACAAGTCTTTTTGAAGGCTGCGTGGAAGAGCCACCTCCAACAAAAACACTTATGCAAGGTAACTGGGAGTTAACTTCCGGAGTGGATGCTGCGGGTGTAGATATTACCAGTAAAATCGCCTTCCCCATCACCGTAGTTCAATTAACAGACGATAACGGTATGGTTGGAACAATTGGTCCGATGTTTACGTATTTAGTTTATGGAGGTAAAGATTGGGTAACAGCATCGGCTAAAATTGCGCAGTTGTTTGATTACGCAAACCTTCGTTTTAACACAGGCGAGTTTTTTGTTGAGGCAGGAAGTGTTGAAGAATTTACTCTTGAAGGCAAATTACAAGCAACTGCGATAGCAGGTGGGCTATCTGACTTGCTTACCATATTTAATGTTGGAAACGGTTGGTTGCAGCAAACTATCTACCACAAGTTCCTTCACGTAACTGTAAGTTTCCCGAATGCGGATGGAAAAAACAAAACAAAAGATGGTGAATACGATACAATGGTATGGGAAATTTCAGATGCAACTGTAGGTGTATACAACTACAAGGATGCCTCAGGAAATTATGTACTTTGGGGCGGTTGGCCGGTAGATAAGTTTACACGTGCAACTTTTACTTTCCAAAAAAGAACACAAGGCATAAACGAAATTGTTTCGGCACATATTTAAAATAAAAAATACATTAATGAAAAAGCACGGAAAATTTTCCGTGCTTTTTCATTTACACTTAAATAATATCTATGACAAACATCCTAAAGAAAGTATGCCTCTTAGGGGCAGCAATAGTTTTAATAAACAGTACTTCAGAAGCTAAAAAAATACAAGGAAAAATTGTTCTTGCAGACAAAACGATGGATGTTACCTTGGAAGTACCGCTTAAAATGTTTGGCAAAAAACCAAACTTACGCAAATTACAAAAGTCGGTGAGCTACTATGATTCCAATGGACAAAAAGTAAAAGTAAAGGCAAAAGATGCAAAAGAAATTAGTTTTGTGTTTGATACCATTAGTATACGTATGGTTTCGCTTACCAATTTATCTGTTATTGGAGGTACAACAGCAGCATCCGATTACCTATTTTTAAAATTGGATGTGGAAGGTAAACTTAATATGTATTCTTACTATTATATAAAAATGCCAATGGTTTATAGTCCGCAAAGCCTTGGTCCTGCTTATGGAAATACAGGATGGCATACCGGTGGCAAAAGTGCCAAAAAACATATTTTTCAAAAAGGAAACGGGGAACTAAGATTACCCAATAGCCTCACTTTCAAAAATGATATGCTTGATTACTTTTCAGATTGTTCCGAACTATACAATAAAATTGAAAAGAGGGAATTTAAAAAAGAGAGTATGATGCAAATAGCCTTATTTTATAATGCTAACTGCGGAAAGTAATCTACCTATTAAACAAAAAAGCCCTGAGGTAACTCAGGGCTTTTTTGTTTAACGTAAATCCTCTTTTAGAAACACCAACCTGCACCAATAAAGGCAGAAATGGTTTGGTTATGTACCTTAGGAAGATCTGTTACTTCACGCTCACTTAAGTTTTGTATACTTCTTGTAAAACGCACATCAGCGTTGATGTATATATTTTTTGTAATTAAATAACTTGCGCCTACACCTGCTACAGCTCCAAAATCAACCGGAGTATAATTTGCTCCAGGGTTAAAGTCCGATTTGTAAGTGATAATTTCTGTTTCTTTATTTACAAAAGTATTGGTTGTTTCCGATTCGTAATGTTTGTTAGCATTTAAACGTACGCCAAATGACATACCTGCCGATAAGCGAACACGTAACTTATTGCTATCACTAAACAAGCAATAGGTATACTGCATTGGAATTTCAACATAATTAAAAGTCAAATCATTATCATACTTAATAGAAACCGAATCGTTTTTTGTTGCTGTGTAACCATAGGTAATGCCTTTTGGAGAATAAATAAAATCGGCACTTAGTTTATGGTGGGCATTGTTACCATATACTAAAAACAACCCCATAGGAATTGTTGTTTTCCCCTTAACAGTTGAAAGAGAATCATTTCCTGTTGCTCCTTTAATGGTAGACATATTCACACCAAAACGAGGCCCGAAATTAATCCATTGTGCATTCGATACAGTAAATGCAAAGGATAATACCACCGATGCAACTATAAGTTTTACGTTTTTCATATTTCAATTGTTTGTTTAAACTTCTGCTAAAATAATTATTTTTTTTGTAGTATAAAAGGTATAAAGTTAAATTTCGTTGATAAAAGAGGATTAACAACTACTCTGCTTCTTCCAATTCTACATCTAACTTGCCCTCAACAACCAAATTGCTGATAATGAAATCCTGACGCTCGGGCGTATTTTTACCCATATAAAACGAAAGTGTTTGGTCGATAGAAGTATTTTTTCCGATAAGCACTGGGTCTAAACGAATATCCTTTCCAATAAAATGTTTGAACTCATCGGGCGAAATTTCTCCAAGCCCCTTGAATCGGGTTATTTCGGGCTTAGCACCCAATTTCTCCATTGCTTTCACTTTCTCTTCCTGTGAATAACAGTAGATGGTTTCCTTTTTATTACGAACTCTAAACAAAGGTGTTTGTAAAATGTATACGTGTCCGTTTTTTATCAAATCGGGAAAGAACTGCAGAAAGAAAGTAAGCAACAATAAACGAATGTGCATACCATCCACATCGGCATCGGTAGCAACCACAATGTTGTTGTAACGCAATGTTTCTATCCCCTCCTCTATATCTAAAGCCGCTTGCAACAGATTAAACTCTTCGTTTTCGTACACTATTTTTTTTGTCAAACCGTATGCATTCAAGGGCTTTCCTTTTAAGCTAAATACCGCTTGTGTATTTACATCGCGGGTTTTTGTTATGGAACCACTCGCAGAATCTCCCTCACAAATAAACAAAGTTGTCTCCAATTTCCTTTCGTCATTGGAAACCAAATGAACACGACAATCGCGCAATTTACGGTTGTGTAAACTTGATTTTTTTGCTCTCTCACGTGCTATTTTACGAATGCCCGAAAGTTCTTTCCTTTCTCTTTCCGATTGTGTTATTTTTTGCAATAACAATTCGGCTGTTTCAGGATTTTTATGTAAAAAATTATCCAGTGCACCTTTTACAAAATCGTTTATAAATGTGCGTATAGCAGGACCATCGGGTGCAATGTTTTGTGAACCCAACTTTGTTTTTGTTTGCGATTCAAACACAGGCTCTTGCACTTTAACACTGATAGCTGCAACAATAGAAGTACGCACGTCAATCGCTTCAAAATCCTTTTTATAAAATTCACGAATGGTTTTTACCACTGCTTCTCTGAATGCACCCTGGTGTGTACCTCCTTGTGTGGTATGTTGACCGTTTACAAAGGAATAATATTCCTCACCATAATGACTCCCGTGCGTAAAAGCAATCTCAATGTCGTTGCCTTTAAGATGTATAATTGGATATAGAATATCACCACTTAAATTTTGATTCAATAGGTCTAATAATCCATTCTCCGATAAAAACTTATTGTTGTTGTAATTAAGTGTTAATCCTGTATTCAGATAAGCATAATACCATAGCATTTTCTCAACGTACTCATTCAAAAAATGGTAATTGCCAAAAATTTTCTCATCGGGAATAAAAGTAATGTGTGTACCTTTTCTCAGCTGACTGTCCTCAATCTTTTCATCCTTTATTATTTCACCACAAGAAAACTCAACTGCCTTTGATTTTTCATCACGAATTGATTGCACTCGAAAATAGGACGATAACGCATTTACTGCCTTGGTACCTACTCCATTCAATCCTACCGATTTTTTAAAGGCTTCACTGTCGTATTTTGCACCTGTATTTATTTTGGATACCACGTCCACAACTTTCCCTAAGGGTATACCACGACCATAATCACGTACTTTAACCGTTCGGTCTTTAATTGTTATATCAATATTCTTCCCATAGCCCATTACATACTCATCAATGCAGTTATCTATTGTTTCTTTCAACAATACATAAATTCCATCATCTTGCGAAGTACCATCCCCCAGTTTACCAATATACATTCCTGGACGAAGTCTGATATGCTCCTTCCAGTCAAGTGACCTGATACTGTCTTCGTTGTATTTTGCTTCTTTTTCTGACATTTTCTCTTTAGTATTTGGAGGTTGGATATTCGATATTGGAAATGTATCTAAAATCTAAAAATCCAATATCTAACATCTGCTTAAACATTAAACCTAAAATGCATTACATCTCCATCACCTACTATGTATTCTTTTCCTTCAATTGATAATTTTCCAGCTTCTTTACATGCAACTTCCGAACCCAAGCTAATAAAATCGTTGTATTTAATAACTTCCGCTTTGATAAAACCTTTTTCAAAATCGGTATGTATTACACCTGCAGCTTGTGGAGCAGTCATCCCTTTGGTGATAGTCCAAGCACGCACTTCTTTTACACCTGCTGTGAAATACGTTGATAAATTTAACAAACGGTAAGCAGCTTTAATTAATTTATTCACACCCGGCTGATCCAATCCCATCTCCGAAAGGAACATTTGTCTTTCATCATACGTTTCCAATGCGGCAATTTCTGCTTCCATTGCAGCTGTAATCACAATTACTTCAGCACCTTCATCCTTCACCAATTCCTTTACTGCATCAACATACTTGTTACCCGTTTTAGCAGAAGCTTCATCCACATTACACACATAAACAACAGGCTTTATAGTTAGCAAATGAATATCTTCCACATATTTATAATCATCCACATTTACTGCTGCAGAACGTGCAGATTTACCCGCCTCCAAATGATTTTTAAAAGTCATTAATACATCAAAAGCCTTTTTAGCATCCTTGTCGTTGCCTGTTTTTGCCATCTTCTCCACCTTCTTTATTTTTCCGTCAATGGATTCCAAATCCTTTATTTGCAATTCGTAGTCAATTATCTCTTTATCACGCACCGGATTTACTGAACCATCTACGTGTACCACATTGTCGTCATCAAAACAGCGTAACACGTGAATAATGGCATTGGTTTCACGAATATTTGCAAGAAACTTATTTCCCAAACCTTCTCCTTTACTGGCACCTTTTACCAGTCCTGCAATGTCAACTATCTCTACTGTAGTAGGCAATACCCTCTCCGGCTTTACCAACTCCTCTAGTTTTGCCAAACGCTCATCCGGCACCGTTATTACACCCAAATTGGGTTCAATGGTGCAAAAAGGGAAATTAGCAGCTTGCGCTTTTGCATTCGACAAACAATTAAACAAAGTCGACTTTCCAACATTCGGTAAACCTACTATACCACACTTTAATGCCATAATTTTTTTTATCCTAAATTATTTTTCAGAAGGCAAATATACCAAATTCCACAATTTATTAATTCTTCGATTCGCTTATTTTTATTCAGTTTTCAACATTTTTGGCATATTATTAACAAGCTAATACTCAGTGCTAAAAAAAGGTACTTTTGAACAAAAATATACTATTATGCCTTCCATTTCCGAATTAGAAAAAATCTGTTCACAAGTACGCAGAGACATTGTTAGAATGGTTCACGCTGTAAACTCAGGGCATCCCGGTGGATCCTTGGGTTGTACAGAATATTTCACTGCAATGTATTTTGAAATACTGAAACATTCCCCTTCCAATTTTAATATGGACGGGACAAACGAAGATGTTTTCTTTTTATCAAACGGACATATTTCACCCGTATTTTACAGTGTATTGGCACGAAGCGGTTATTTTAGCGTATCGGAATTAGCAACTTTTCGTAAATTAAATACCCGTTTACAAGGGCATCCCACCACACACGAAGGTTTACCGGGTGTGCGTATGTCATCGGGTTCACTGGGACAAGGTATGTCGGTTGCCATTGGAGCAGCACTCAGCAAAAAACTAAACAAGGATAATTCACTCGTATACAGCTTACACGGTGATGGCGAGTTGCAAGAAGGGCAAATTTGGGAAGCTGCAATGTATGCTTCGGCAAAGAAAGTAGATAATTTAATTTCAACAGTTGATGTAAATGGTCAACAAATAGATGGATCAACGGATCAAGTGTTGCCTATGGGTAATTTAAAAGCAAAATTTGAAGCTTTTGGTTGGGATGTATTGAGTTTACAAAACGGGAACAACATTACTGAAGTTATTGATACGCTTAAACTGGCAAAAACACATACAGGAAAAGGAAAACCGGTAATGATCCTGATGAAAACGGAAATGGGAAATGGTATTGATTTTATGATGGGAAGCCACAAGTGGCACGGAATAGCACCCAATAATGAACAATTAGCACAAGCTTTGAGTCAGAATGCTGAGCACAATGGTGATTATTAATTTTATATGGTAAATAAAGCCGGTTCCAAATTTTTCTTTACTATCCTATTGCTTTCTTTTTTAAGCACTTTTGTTTTTGCTCAAGCCAATAAAAACAAAACAGTTCCTACTACCCGTATACTTTTTGTATTCGACTGTTCCTTGAGTATGGTTGGACGTTGGGAAAGCGGTACTAAAATGGATGTATCGAAACGTATTTTCAATAAAACAATTGATAGTTTAAATAAGCTTCCAAATGTTCAAGTTGCCTTACGGATGTATGGTCATCAGCACGGATTACAGCCCGAAAGAGATTGCAAAGACACTAAATTGGAAGTCCCATTCTACAAAGGAAACTACAATGCATTAAAAGAGAAAATTAAACAAGCTCAACCCAAAGGAACAACACCTATTGCTTATTCATTAGAACAATGCGGAAATGATTTTCCCGAATGTGCCGATTGCCGAAACATAATTATTTTGATTACCGATGGACAAGAAGAATGTGAAGGCGACCCTTGTGCTGTATCAAAAGCATTGCAAGCAAAAGGAATTATCATAAAACCTTTTGTGATTGGCGTTGGCTTGGACGATAAATTTACGGCCGGCTTTTCTTGTGTTGGTAAATATTTTGATGCTGCCAATGAAAAGTCCTTTCAAACAGCAATGGATATCATTATTTCGCAAGCGCTTAATTCTACAACCGTTCAAGTTAACTTGTTGGATATTTACGGTAAGCCTACAGAAACAAACGTAAATATGAGTTTTTACGATAGCAATACAGGATTGCTTCGTTACAATTTTGTTCATACAATTAATAATCGTGGCGTTCCTGATACCATTCCGCTCGACCCCTTACCAACATACAAAATGGTTGTACACACTATTCCACCAGTTGAAAAAAACAACATTGATCTCACCGCTGGGAAGCATACAATTATTGCAACTGATGCCCCGCAAGGATCCTTAAATTTAAAAACAAATGGTGTAAATGATTTTAAGAACCTACAGTTTATTGTCCGTAAAAAAGGCGAAATGAATACCTTGATGGTGCAAGATGTAACTAAAACAGAAAAATACATAGTTGGAAAATACGATTTGGAAATACTTACTATGCCTCGTCTGTTAATACCTGATGTGGAAGTATCACAAAGCAAAACAACCAGTGTTGAAATTCCGAAACCGGGTATTGCCAATGTATTGATGACAGGATCTGGATATGGAAGTTTGTATGTGGAAGAAAATAATTTACTACGATGGATTTATAATTTCCCTGAATCAGCAACACGCGAAAATCTTGTATTATTGCCTGGAAAGTATCGTATAGTATATCGTCCAAAAGGTGCTAAAGAATCAATTTACACCATTGAGCGCGACTTTAAAATTGAATCGGGTGGTTCAGTGTCGGTTAAGTTGTATTAGCATAATTTTTTTATAACAATTTTGATCTTTGCAAACTTTTTTTTACCGACAACAAACTATTTATTCTTGCAAGATCGTCACCACTTTCTCTTGCTTTAACACCATCTTTCCTATTGGCTTAAAATATATATCGGAGTAACCCTCACTTTTTATTAAATCGATATATTTTGAAACAGCATTGGGAGCAACTGAAACCAATAAACCACCACTTGTTTGAGGATCGCACAAAGTAATAAACTCCAAGCCATCCATTTCGGCTACTTTGTCTTTATAGCTATTTAAATTGCGTGTTGTATTGTCGGGAAAACAAAACTGAGCAGTGTATTTTTCAATTCCATTAAGCAATGGAACTAAGCTGTTGCTTATTTCTGCACTTAATCCACTTCCTTCTGCCATTTCTATCAAATGCCCTACCAATCCAAAACCTGTAACATCTGTAAGTGCATTTACCCCTTCCATCTTTCCTAATTTTTCGCCAAGGGTATTCAATCTGCACATAGTATCTACCCAATTAGGATAATCTTCCTCTTTTAACAAGCCTCTTTTTAAGGCTGTCCCCATAATTCCCGTCCCTATTGGTTTTGTGAGGAAAAGCAAATCACCTTCCTGTGCAGTACTGTTCTTTTTTAATTGTGAAATAGGCATAATGCCTGTAACAGCTAATCCAAATATTGGTTCAGGACTATCAATGCTATGTCCACCTGCAAGAGGAATTCCTGCTTGTTTGCAAATCTCTCTGCTTCCTTCCAATACTTTTGCAGCCAACTCTGCGGGTATTTTTTCAACCGGCCAACCGAGTATAGCAACTGCCATCAAAGGTTTTCCACCCATAGCGTAAATATCACTGATAGCATTTGCAGAAGCTATTCTTCCAAAATCGAAGGCATCATCAACAATGGGCATAAAAAAATCGGTGGTAGAAATAATTGCTTGTCCGTTTCCGATGTCCATTACAGCAGCATCATCTTTCGTATCATTACCAACCAATAAGTTTTTAAATTCTTGAAAAGGTTTGGTATTATGTAATATTTTATCGAGTACTGAAGGTGCAATTTTACATCCACAACCGGCACCGTGACTATATTGAGTAAGTTTAATATCCTCCATTAGTTCATTTTATTTGCGAATACAATTAGCTGTTCTACTACATTCAAATCTACGATATCATCAATTTCCATTGTTTTAATAGTTCCTGTTTCCCTTTTAGAATTACTGTGTTCATAGGCATCATCATAATAATCCAACATCATTTTCGCCCATTGCTCCAACTTATTCTCTTTTAAAAAAGCAATTGCTTGTGTCATTCTTAAATTCCCCAAACGCTTTTCAAGTCGCCTTGTACCTTCTTCTAACAATTCAACAGAAAACACTGCATACTCATCCAAAACACGTTTTATACGCTGTTCCAGTGGCAATACCACATCAATTAATTTTGCCTTTCGCATCATTTCAAAAACCGTATCCGGTATTTTTATTCCCCCGATCCTATTGCTTTCATTCTCAAGCCAAATAACATTTTTATTATTATAAGTGTACCATTCCAATGACAATACATTTTCAAAATGTTCGTTCGAGGGTTGTGCGGCTTGTCCCAATGCTCCAAAAGTAGAGCCCTTGTGGCAAGCCAATTGTTCAAGGTCAATAACCTGCTCACCTTTTTCCTTTAATTTTTTAAGCAATTCCGTTTTACCGGTACAAGTTTTACCTCCCAGTATTACCACATTTCTTTCTTCTTTTAATATCTCCAATGCCCAATTACGAAATGTTTTATAGCCTCCTTTTAATACTGTAACATTAAAACCCGACAGCTGTAATAACCAAGCCATTGTATTGCTGCGCATACCGCCACGCCAACAATACACCGAAATTTTTTTTGTAGGAGAAAGCTTTTGAACCAATTTTATGTAATCGGCAAACTTATGCCCAACCAACTCAAAACCTTTTATAACAGCAGCCTCTCTTCCCACTTGCTTGTAGGTTGTGCCAACAATTTTCCGTTCCTCGTTGTTGAGCAATGGAACATTTATTGCGCCAGGAAGGTGTCCCTGTTTGTACTCTCCCTCACTACGAACATCCAGCACAATTGTATCTTTCGCTTCTTTAAAAAAATCAAGCAGAGGAAGCATTGTTGACATTTGAAATTAGAATTTCTGAAGATTTTCATACAACTCTTTTGTAGGCAAACCCATTACATTAAAATAACTGCCGTCAATTTTTTCGATTCCAATGTAGCCCATCCATTCTTGTGCACCATATGAACCTGCTTTATCATAAGGCTTATAAGTATCTATATAAAATTCAATTTCGGCAACTGTTAACTTTTTAAAATACACTTTAGTGCAAGCATAAAATGAAAGCTTTTTGCTTTTGCTTCGCAAACAAACGGCAGTATACACTTCGTGCATATTACCGGATAATAGTTCCAACATATTAATTGCTTCTACCTTACT
>CAIMGI010000183.1 GCA_903840505.1 uncultured Bacteroidota bacterium | reverse complement strand
CAGGTGGTGATGATTTGGGTGTTTGCTCCTTGAGCTGCTCCCGGACCTGACCAGGTATAGGATTGAGCTCCCGGAGGGGCTATTAAGTTTACACACTCGCCATCACACAAAGTATCACTCGCTACGATGTAAAACGGCAAACATGATCCGTCTAAGTAAGCATAGCCGTAGTGACCACCATAACCACAATCACAGGTGGTAAAACGGATGGTAACATTTTGATTCACATAACCGGTTAAGTCGATATTTACTGTAGTCCATTGTTTCCAAATACCTTGTCCATTTCCGTAAGTTACAAATCCCGGTACGCCTTGCCCTGCTGACACATCGTATGCAGCACAATTAATAGGCACACCATTTGCATCCACCATATCAATCATAAATCGAGGTTGGTTACACTGATCGTGTTGAGGGTCGTTTAAAACCACTGCATATCGGTAAGTAAAACTGGTGGTATTGTTGGTAACCATAAAGGTTTGTTCGATTCTTTCCGCTTCTGCACCACTTGAACTGTTACCCAATCGGCAAGAGAAAGTCCCGCCTTGAGGATCTACCTCAGGCAATAAATTCCCACCCACTTGAGCATCGAATGCTGCACCTGTCATTATCGTGTGACGACCATTAACCGCAGCATTTACATTCCCCATATTAACAGCACAACCACCATAAGAGCCCACAAAACAATCCCAGTTAATCAAGGCTCCGTATTCAAAGTCTATGTTATCACAAGGCTGACCCGGTGATTGAGGAGTTGGGTTTGGGGGCAATAATTTCTTTTGCCATTTTGCACCTTTCGCACTGTCTAAAAATGCTTCTTGTTTTAATTCAACAAAAATTTCTATTTCCCAAGGAGCAGTACCACTTTTTTTACAATAATCAATATAAGGTTGAGCGTTAAAGCCTTTTAACAATAGCACATCTTCTGCACTGCGCTGCTTGTGCTTATGCTGATTTGCTTTTTGGGGTGCTTGTGCACTTACCCATAAAACAGAAACAACTGCTAGAGTTGTTAAGGCGATTGATTTGTAATACTTGTTCATAGTGTTGATTTTATTGTGCTATTGGCTACTTTTCTAAATATTTTATAAATATATACAACAATTTTTGAATAAAAGTCGACTTTTACGAATAATTAATAAAACGTTACACTTTATTTATTAAACGGTAGTATTGTTTTTTAAATCGGTAGAATTCAATTATTAAACGGTAAACGAAAAATGTTAAAAATATACCACAATACACGATGCTCTAAAAGCAGGGAAGCTTGTTCAATTATAACAGAAACAGGTGAAAAAATGCACATTGTAGATTATTTAAAATCGCCACTTAAAGAGGATGAAATGAAAGATTTACTTACCAAATTAGGAATGAAAGCGGAACAAATAATACGGAAAAAAGAGCCGCTATTTAAAGAAAAATTTGAGGGTAAAAAAAGAACGGAAGCACAATGGATAAAGATTCTTTGTGCGCACCCCATCCTAATGGAAAGACCTATATTAGTAAAAGGAAACAAGGCTGTTGTAGGGCGTCCAATAGAAAATATTTATAAATTATTGTAATCTACTAATGAATTACGAACTTTGCATAAAACAACAAATTAATATTTCACTTATATGAGCTACAGAATAGAAAAAGATACAATGGGAGACGTGAATGTTCCTGCCGAAAAATATTGGGGTGCACAAACCGAACGTTCAAGAAATAATTTTAAAATTGGCCCTGAGGCATCTATGCCAAAGGAAATAATAGAAGCCTTTGCTTATTTGAAAAAAGCTGCGGCCTATGCAAATGCTGAGTTAGGAGTACTGCCCACAGAAAAAAGAGATTTAATTGCTCAGGTTTGTGACGAAATACTTGGAGGAAAACTAGCCGAAGAGTTCCCTTTGGTAATATGGCAAACAGGCTCCGGAACACAATCCAATATGAATTTAAATGAGGTAGTTTCAAATCGTACGCACGTAATACAAGGTAATAAATTAGGCGAAGGAAAACCTTTTGTTCATCCAAACGATGATGTAAATAAATCGCAATCTTCAAACGATACTTATCCAACTGCATTAAACATTGCAACCTACAAAATGGTTGTAGAAACTACTATTCCCGGTGTAGAAAAACTTCTTTTAACACTAAAAGCAAAAGCTGTTGAATTTAAAAACGTTGTTAAAATTGGTCGTACACACTTAATGGACGCAACACCTTTAACCTTGGGACAAGAAATTAGCGGTTACGCAGCCCAATTGGAATATGGAATTAAAGCTTTAAAAAACACCTTGTCGCATTTGTCGGAATTAGCATTGGGAGGCACTGCAGTGGGAACGGGCATTAATACACCCAAAGGTTATGATGTTTTGGTAGCAAAAAAAATTGCAGAATTTACCAAACTTCCATTTGTTACAGCACCCAACAAGTTTGAAGCACTTGCCTCACACGATGCAATTGTAGAAACACACGGAGCAATTAAACAACTGGCGGTTTCTTTGATGAAAATTGCAAACGATATTCGTATGCTTGCTTCGGGCCCGAGAAGCGGCATTGGAGAAATAAATATTCCGGAAAACGAACCGGGCTCATCCATTATGCCGGGAAAAGTAAACCCAACACAAAATGAAGCATTGACAATGGTATGTGCTCAAATTATGGGCAACGATGTTGCTATTACCATTGGCGGAATGAGCGGACATTATGAATTAAATGTTTTCAAACCAATGATAGCCTATAACGTTTTACAATCGGCACGATTGTTAGGTGATGCTTGTGTTTCATTTAACGATCACTGTGCAATTGGAATAGAGGCAAATTTGGCTTCTATAAAAAAACACGTTGATAATTCTTTGATGTTGGTTACTTCTCTTAATCCACATATTGGATATGAGAATGCCGCTAAAATTGCTAAAACAGCGCATAAAAATGGCACTACATTAAAAGAAGAAGCCATAAAACTTGGACTGCTGACTGCGGAACAGTTTGATGCCTGGGTGAAGCCCGAAGATATGATTGGCTCACTTAAATAAATTTGTTTTGCAATCAAAAAAAGGACTTTTTCTTTTCTTGTTTTTATTGAGTCAAACGCTTGTTTTTTCGCAAGTTGATTCGTTAAAACAGCGACAATTATTGCTCAAAAAGCAAAAAAAAGAATCGCCAGATTACATTGTAATAAATGGTAAAAAATTTAAAACCCTCAACAATTGGTTGAATGGCGGCATAGGCACTTGCACAAAATTAAGTTACGGAAAAAACTCCGTTCCCATTGGGATTGGATACAATTTTCATATTAAACAACAGTATTTTAAAGTTGGTTATTTACGTTCGGAGGTGAGTGGGGCTTTTGGAAACCTTACGGGTGATTACCTCAGCGCAGTGCACTTTTGTTACGGTGTGCGCTCAGAAAACAAGAACTACCACTTTGCATATTTTGCCGGAATTTCAAAATCAAAAGGATTGAAAACAGATACCTCAAGCTATAGTACAGTGGGAGTTTACAGCGAACTCCAATTTATAAAAAAAATAGTATATGATGTAGGAATTGGAGCTACTGCATTTATTGATTTTAACCCGGATTACCCTATTGTAGGGATTCGTATAGATTTATTTTTCTCCAATGCGTACCGAGGAAAAGTAAATGATTAATTGCTAAAACAGAAAATGGAAAAGCAAAAAGAAGAGTACAAAGATTTAGGATTTGGAACAAAAGCTGCGGAAAAAAATCAGCGCTTAATTAATCCCGATGGTTCCTTTAATGTTGAAATAACGGGGCAACCACTTTCTGAGCGTTACCATTTATACCACAACCTCATTCATATGAGCTGGTGGAGGTTTGCGATGATGGTTGTGCTTTTTTATTTATTTGGAAATTTGTTTTTTGCTGCCATCTATATGGCGATAGGTGTTGAGCATTTAGCAGGTGTAATTGCCGAAACATATTTGGAACAATTTTATGAAGCATTCTTTTTTAGTGCACAAACAATTACTACTGTGGGATACGGAAGAATAAGTCCTACAGGCTTTGAATCCAGCTTGGTTGCATCCATCGAGTCGCTATTAGGATTATTGGGATTTGCACTAGCAACAGGTGTTTTATACGGACGTTTTTCGCGACCAGAAGTAAAAATTTTATATTCGCAACAAGCTGTTATTGCACCTTACAGAGAAGAAAAAGCGTTTATGGTTCGCTTGGCAAACAAACGCAGAAGCAAATTAATTGAACTGGAAGTACAAGTTGTTTTTACTAGAAATGAAAATAAAAACGGGAAGGTTATACGACAATTTTACACCTTGGAATTGGAACGAAGTAAAATTAGTCTGTTGCCCACCAGTTGGACTGTTGTACACGCACTGAGTGAAAACAGCCCTTTATATAATGTTACACCAAGCGACTTGTTTGAATCGGATGCTGAATTTTTGGTGATGCTAAAAGCCTTTGATGAAACTTTTTCTCAAACTGTTTATTCACGTTATTCTTACAAACCTTCGGAGTTGGTTTGGGATGCGAAGTTTTCAAATATTTTTGGTTTAACAGAGACCGGAAAAACGACAATGGAATATGATAGATTTCACGAGATAGAGAAACTTACTCTTTAACAATCCTCTGAACACTAATACCCTCATTAGTTTTAACGCTTACAACATAAATCCCCTTTGCAAATTTTTCGCTGTTTATTTGCTTTTTAAATATTCCTACTGCTGCATTTTCTTCGCTCACAAAAATAGTTTGTCCAATTACATCCAGTATTTCTATACGTACATTTTCGTTTTTGCTTAATGCAGCTTCAATGAAAAACACATTGGTACTTGGATTTGGATACACACGCAGTGACTGAATGTTTGCCATTTCATTTATGCCGGTACAAGCATCTACCACTATATAAGCAGTATCAGAATTCTCACAACCACAATTCAAACAGTTTACTGGATTATTATAATATATTATTTGATGTGTTCCAACTCCTGCTTGAGAAGCATAAAAATTTCCATTTATTACACCCAAGCCTGTATAGGTACCACCTGCAGGCATACCGCCTGACAGAGCAACACCTGGAGCACTCAAACATATCGTATCTAAGAACGGGCTAAGAGTAAGAGTTACTGCAGGTAAGGGCAAAACGGTAACAGCTAAACTTGCTGTTGTACCATTTCCACAAGTATTAGTACCAGTAACAGTAACGTTGCCACTCAAGGCTCCAGTTGGGAAATCTACTGTGATAGTATTTGTATTATTACCTAAAACTATAACAGCACCGTTGGGTACTGTCCAGTTGTACCCTGTAGCATTAGAAATAACAGAAACAGCATAAGAAACATTCGATAGTCCATCACACAGAAAATTCATTCCGGTTATAGTTCCTGCCGCACCAGGTAAAGAATTTACAACAACAGCTAACATCGCACTTGCACCCACACCACAACTATTGATTCCTTCCACAGTTATATTGCCACTCATTACTCCGTTTGTAAAATCAACAGTAATGGTGTCGCCACCTGCATTTGTAACATAGGATGCTCCCGCAGGAACAGTCCAGTTATAACTACTTGCATTGGCAATGGCAGGGATTGAATATACAACAGCCATTTGTCCTTCGCACACTGTATCTGTTCCTATTATAATTCCTGCAGCTGAAGGAAGAGGATTTACCGTTACAGCAAAACTGTTTGAAACAATTCCGTTACCGCAACTGTTTGTAGCCATTACAGTTATGTTACCGCTTACAGCATTGTTTGCAAAATTTACGTTTATGCTGTTTGTGTTTGCACCCGAAATAATTGAAGCACCTACAGGTAATGTCCACATATAGCCCGTTGCATTGGTAATACTTGGAATATAATATGAAACCCAAGTTGAACCTTGACAAACAGTATCGGCACCCGCCACATTGTTTGCAGCAATGGGCAATGGATTTACAACAACTGCAAAAGTAGAAACAATGCCATTCGTACAGGCATTTGTTCCTTGAACAGTAATGTTACCACTTACAACACCAAGTGGAAAATCTACTGTAATGTTATTCGTATTTGCACCCGCTACAATAACTGCACCAGCTGGTAAAACCCAATTGTATCCTGTTGCGTTTAAAATAGCGGGAACGGTGTAACTCACTCCTAATTGTCCTTCGCAAACAGCATTTGTTCCTGTAATTGCTCCGGCATTGGCAGGATTGTTACAATACTTTAACGTGGCATAGTTTTGCTGTCCGGTTGCTCCTGCAATATAGCCCGTTACGTATATATTCCCTGTTACATCGGCTGTAAGTGATTGTGCGTAATCCAAGCCGCTTCCTGTACCATTGTATTCAGCTACCCATTGTTGAACCCCGGAACTATTGTATTTTACGGTTGCATAATTGTTTAATCCAAATGCACCTATGGAAGTTCCTGTAACATAGGTATTGCCACTTGTATCGAGTGCAATAGCATAAGCATAATCGTCATTATTGCCACCGCCATTGTACAATGATACCCATTGTTGGTTTCCGGCATTGTCAATCTTTAAAGTTGCATAATTATTCAGTCCTGTTGCACCAAAAGAATAGCCGGTAACAAAACTATTTCCTTGCATATCCAAAGCAAGTGCCAATGGATAATCGTTGCTGTTTCCTGTTCCATTGTACTCTGTTACCCACTGCTGAACACCACTTGTATTTAACATAAGCGTTGTGATATTATTTGCGCCAACAAGCCCTATTGTATATCCTGTGGCATAGGTATTCCCTAAAGTGTCAATGGCAAATGACATTACAAAATCGTCACTGTTGCCGGTTCCGTTATAAGTAGTTGCCCATTGTTGAACACCACTATTGTCGTATTTTAAGATGGCAAAATTGTATCCTCCCGATATCCCAAAACTATAGCCTGCAACATATACATTCCCGTTTTTTTGAACAGCAACTCCTTGAGGCACATCTATACTGTTTCCGGTACCATTGTATTCAACAACCCACTGTTGTACTCCACTGCTATTGTATTTTACAGTACCAAAATTTTGTCCCCCAGCGGCCCCCTGAACATAGCCTGTTACGTATACATTTCCACTTGTATCGAGTGCAATTGACCTGGCCTGATCGTTACCGTTTCCTGAACCATTGTAGCTTGCGATCCACTGCTGTACACCACTGTTGTTGTACTTTATGGTAACAAAATTATAGCCTCCTAAAGCACCGATGGAATGACCGGTTACATATACATTTCCATTGGCATCCAATGCCATTGCCGCTGCCCTATCGTCATTGTTTCCTGTACCATTATATTCTACAAACCATTGTTGTACACCGCTGCTGTTATATTTTACGGTTGAATAATTATACAGTCCTGATGCACCAAACGAGGAGCCTGTTACATAGCTGTTTCCATTGGCATCTACCAGTATTTTTTTTGCTAAATCGGTATTGTTTCCTGTACCGTTGTATTCAACAGCCCACTGTTGTGTAACTTGCGCAGATACTATTTGAATGAATAAAAAGCAAATTGAGATTGCAATGTATATTTGTTTCATAATTTTTTATTTGTTTATAAAGTTACAAAATTTATAAAATGAACAAAATCCAAATCGATGATTTGGTAATTATATGGGATGTACGAAACTACTAAGTAGGTGGTTTTAATTACAACAACCGAATAACGAAATCGGACATTAAGCCCATAGCGAAAATAAGCACCAAGGTAAGCACTAGCAATAATTTGTGGATAAAAGAAACTTCAACAGGACTGCTGTCGCTGCCACTTTTAAAGTACATAGCAATGATTGCTTTGAAGTAATAATATACACCAACCAAAGATGCAAGTACGGCAACCAAAACAATTGTTGTTTGTCCGCTTTGCAAAGCTGCATTAAACAAGTAATATTTTCCAAAAAAACCTGCCATTGGCGGTATCCCGGCTAAAGATAGCATTGCAACAGTCATTGCAAATGCAAGGAATGGGTTTCGTTTACCCAACCCATTAAAAGCATCAATGGCTTCGTTGTTTGATTTATTGATAATAATTGACAATACTGTAAAGGCAGTAATAGAAGCTACTGAATAAGCTGCAGTATAAAAAAGAATTGAGCCTGCCGAAAATTTGTTCATTGCTAAAATAGCCAATAACATATAACCAGCGTGCGCTATACTGGAATAAGCAAGCATACGCTTTACACTTTCCTGATAGGTTGCTGTAATGTTACCTACAGCAAGTGTAAGTATTGCCATTACAAAAATAATGTTGCCCCATACACTTTCGATGGTAGAGAAACAAGTAAAGAACAAACGGAAAAATGCAGCAAAAGCGGCTGTTTTTACAATGGTTGCCATAAAGGCTGTAATCACCAAAGGTGAACCTTGATATACATCGGGTGCCCAAAAATGAAAGGGCGCTGCAGATATTTTAAAGGCCATACCCACCATCATTAACAATACTCCAGTATAAAACAAAGCAGGGATATTTCCTGAATTTAGTGTGATGTAGTTTGCAATGGTTTGTAAATTGAAAGAGCCTGTAACACCATATATTAAAGCTATACCAAACAATAAAAATCCGGTAGCAAATGCACCCATTAAAAAATATTTAAGCGCAGCTTCGTTGGAATGAAGATCGTTTTTACGACTGCCCGCCAATACATACAAGGAAAGTGAAAGTGTTTCGATACCCAAAAAAAGCATAGACATATTTTGATACGATACCATTATTACAGCACCCACCAAAGCAAATAATATCAAGGCAAAGTGATCGGTAAGATTGGTTTCTTCGTTAAAATAATTTTGTGAAAGCAGAAACCAGGCAAAGGCAATAAAAGAAATTAAACAGGTAAAAGCAACGGCATAATTGTCGAAAAACATCATATCGTTAAAGTAGTGCTTGTTTGTGTTCCAATACATAGCACTCAGCACTATTGTTCCTAAGAGGCCCAATAATACAACAGGAAATATTTTTCTCTTAAAGTTAAATATCTCCGACAACAGCGTTAATACCCCAAGTCCCGATAACAGTATTAATGATTTCATATTCTATTTAAATTCTGTTCTCTTTTATTTTAATGCAATGATGCGTAACAATTCTTCTACTGCAGGCTCAGAAATATGCAACAATGGTTTTGGAAAAATACCAATTCCAATTATGGCAATTACCATAGGATACAGCACTAACTTTTCATTATATGTAAGCTCTTCGAAGTCTTCGGTAAGCGGACTCAATTCGCCCAACATTGATTTTTGATACATTCTTAGCATATAAACAGCACCTAAAATTATTGTTAATCCTGCAAATGCACTTGCAAGTGGACTAAACTGGTATAATCCGTTTATCAATAAAAACTCACCAACGAAACCATTTGTGAATGGCAAGGCAACACTTCCCAACACAACAATCATAAACACAGTTGCAAATACTGGTGATATGGAACGCACTCCACCCAGCTTCGACAATTCCCTTGTGCCGGTTCTTTTTTCGATTAAATCAATAATATAAAACAAGGCAAAAACATTTATACCGTGACAAACCATTTGTATCATTGCACCCTGTAAGCCTTGAATATTCATTGAAAAAACACCTGCAGCAATTAATCCAACGTGGGCAATGGAAGAGTAAGCTACCAATCGCTTCATATCGTTTTGCATAATGGCAATTACCGATGCGTACACAATTCCAATTACAGATAAAATGATGGCTGTATTTCCCCATTCAGCTACGCCCAAAGGAACAACAGGCAATAACCAACGTATTACTCCAAAAATTCCCATCTTTAGCATAATGCCCGAAAGCAACATTGTGCCTTGCGTAGGCGCCTCGGTATAGGTGTCGGGCTGCCAAGTATGAAAAGGGAAAACAGGCATTTTAATAGCAAATGCAATAAAGAATGCCCAGAATAAAACACCTTGTGTACTTGCAGGAAGTGAGCGTCCTGCTTGATACAAAGATTCAATATCGAAAGTATGTGCGCTGCTGTGTTGGTATAAATAAATTAAACCAACCAACATAAACAAGCTACCAAACAAGGTGTACACAAAAAATTTAAAGGTTACAACACCTCTGTTTTTTCCACCCCACATAAGGCAAATAAAATATATCGGTATAAGCGCTAACTCCCAAAAAATGTAGAATAAGA
This sequence comes from uncultured Bacteroidota bacterium, assembly GCA_903840505.1. Taxonomy (GTDB): domain Bacteria; phylum Bacteroidota; class Bacteroidia; order UBA4408; family UBA4408; genus CAIMGI01. Next base: position 3,573 of record CAIMGI010000183.1, on the reverse strand, counting down.
AACCATCCATCGATGTAAATACACCCACCAATGCCATTTGCATCATCAATATCAAACCATAAAACACATTCGGCTTCTCGTACTTTTTTTCGAAAGATGAAAGGATGATAAAAGGACCTAATGCTGCAGTAAGCAATACCAATAGCATACTGATGCCATCGATGCCTACTTTAAAACTAATACCGAGTGAAGGTACCCACCAAAAATCTAGAATAAATTGTGTTGTTGCGTCTCTGTGAAAATTAAATACCGCGAACAATGCAACAGCTAATTCCACAATTGAGAATGCCAATGCAATTTTTTTTGCGCTTTCTCCTTTCGTGAAAAACACAAGGAAAGAAGCCAGTAAGGGTAAGAATATTAGTATTGCTGTTAACATAAATTTATCTCAAATAATTTACCAATAATATTAATACAACACTTAACACCATTGCAAAAATGTAAAAACCAACATTGCCTGTTTGTGCGTATCGTAAGTTTCTTCCTGTCCAAACAACCAAGCTTCCCATACCGTTTACGATACCGTCAATAAACTGCAATTCGAAAATGGAGTGGAATTTTTGTGACAACCAATTGATGGGCTTTACAAAAATTGCGTTGTAAAACTCATCAACAAAATACTTGTTGTAAACCAATTTGTGAGCCGGCTTAAGCGTTGTGCTTTCAGGAACAGGAACTTCATTGTTTTTCACATATTTGCTGCGAGCAACCAATACAACTATTATCATTGTAATTACAGCCACTCCCATCAAGGCCCACTCGGTTAAATGCGTTAAGTGATTCGGCAACATCCTTACTTCAGAAGCTTCAAATACAGGTTCTAAGAACCCTTCCAACAAATGCTTTGCATGGAATGTTTCGGGCAATCCCAAAAAGCCTCCTAAAACTGAAAGTACTGCCAATACAATCAATGGAATGGTCATCGATTTTGGTGATTCGTGAAGATGGTGTGCTTGTTCTTTTGTTCCTCTGAACTGTCCACTAAAGACAAGGAAAAACAGACGGAACATATAAAAGGCTGTCATCATAGAAGTAAGTATTCCCAACAACCACATTATTTTGTTGTGCTCAAAAACGTGCGCTAATATTTCGTCTTTCGAAAAGAATCCCGCGAAAGGTGGCACTCCTGCAATTGCCATTGTTCCAATTAAAAAAGTGAGGAAAGTAATTGGTAAATGCTTTTTTAGTCCACCCATAAAACGGATATCTTGCTCACCGCTCATTGCGTGAATAACGCTTCCTGCCCCTAAAAACAAAAGTGCTTTGAAAAATGCGTGGGTCATTACGTGAAAGACACCGCTGGTATACGCACCCACACCCAAGGCGAGGAACATTAATCCTAACTGACTTACGGTGGAATAAGCCAATACTTTTTTAATGTCATTTTGTGCAAGACCTATAGTGGCAGCAAAGAGTGCTGTTGCCAATCCTGTAATAGCAACTATTTCCAAGGTTACGGGAGCCAATGTAAACAATATGTTAGAGCGCGCTATCATATAAATACCTGCAGTAACCATTGTTGCTGCGTGTATCAAAGCCGACACAGGTGTTGGTCCTGCCATTGCATCAGGCAACCAAGTAAACAAAGGTAATTGAGCACTTTTTCCCATTGCTCCGATAAACAATAAAATGGTGATGGTAGTGATTACTGTTTCACCAGAAGTAAAATGGGTTGCTTGTTCAAAAACGGTAGCATAGTCAACACTTCCAAAGGTGATGAATATAAGTACGATGCCTAGTAAAAAACCTAAGTCACCAATACGATTCATTACAAATGCCTTTTTAGCAGCATTGTTGTAATTGGTATTTTTAAACCAAAAACCGATGAGTAAATAAGAGCAAAGACCAACCCCTTCCCAACCTACAAACATCATTACATAGTTGGAACCAAGTACCAACAACAACATAAAAAAGATGAAGAGATTTAAGTAAGAGAAAAATTTATTGTGTCCTTCATCATCGTGCATATAGCCCGCAGAATACAAGTGTATTAAAAATCCAATACCAGTTATGATAAGGATAAACAAAGAAGAAAGAGGGTCGATTAAAAAGGAAATGGCCACCGAAAATTTTCCGGCATCAATCCATTCAAACAAAGAAAAGGTTGCTGTTTTATGTGCTGCATCGGCTCCCAACAATTCAATAAATATTCCTACTGCAACAACAAACGATGCGAATATAGCACCACTACCAACAATACTTGCCAATGATTTACTCCATTTTTTACCAAAGAGTCCTAATAACAGGAACCCGATGATGGGAAAGAGAGGAACTAATGCTACTAATTTTATCATATTCTTTTTAGTATTTAGTATTTAGTCGTTAGTCGTTAGTATTCTTAATACATGAGACTATCTACTTCATACTATTTTGTCACCACTTTAATTTATTTAAAAAGTTAATATCTGTTGAGTTTGTATTTCTATATATCACAATTAAGATAGCCAAACCAACAGCAACTTCCGCGGCAGCAACGGCCATAATAAAAAAAACAAAAACCTGTCCTGCAGAATCCCCGCGATACGATGAAAAAGCAGTAAGCAATAAATTTACCGCATTGAGCATTAACTCCACAGACATAAAAATAATAATAGCATTTCTGCGGTATAAAACACCCAGTACACCAATTACAAAAAGTACTGCGCTTAATAATATGTACCAATTAAGAGGTATTGCTTGTATTGTACTCATACTTATTTAATTTCTTTTTTACCTAACATAACTGCACCAACCATTGCCACTAAAAACAAAATAGAAGATACTTCAAAGGGCAATAAAAAATCTTTGAATAAAGTATTTCCTAAATTCTTTATTAAGCCTGCATTTGGATTCCCCACGGGCATTACCATTGTTTCGCTACCTTTTAATGTGCCGACTAAAATTACCAATAATAAACCTGAAGTAATTGCTGCTGCAAACTTTAACCAAGTTGATTTATGCGGTTCGCTTTGGGTATTCAGGTTCAACAACATAATCACAAATAGGAACAAAACCATAATGGCACCGGCATACACAATTACATGTACGGCAGCTAAAAATTGAGCATTCAATAATACATAGTGACCAGCAATAGAAAAGAAACACATAATTAAATACAATACACAATGCACCGGATTTTTTGAAACCACCACCATTAATGCACTGAACACCGACACAAAGGCAAGAAAATAAAAAATGTATTTAATCATCATAACTGCTGCGAATGTATATATTTTTATTTGTTGTGCGCGTAATGTTTATCTTTCTTAAACTCATTTACCTCTTCTGTTTGACGTTTTGTTACGTCCACTCTATTTTCATTCATCCCTTCTACCAATTTATCTTTGCCATAAACAAAACCATCACGTTCGAAATTAGAAGGCACTATTCTGTCTGTTAAAAAAATTGCTTCTTTCGGACAAGCCTCTTCACATAATCCACAGAAAATACAACGCAGCATATTTATTTCATATACGGCAGCATATTTTTCTTCTCGGTATAAATTCTCTTCTCCCTTTTTTCTTTCAGCAGCAGTCATTGTAATTGCTTCGGCCGGACAAGCAACCGCGCACAATCCGCAAGCAGTGCAACGCT
>CAIMGI010000182.1 GCA_903840505.1 uncultured Bacteroidota bacterium | reverse complement strand
TGATGGCAGTACCCTCACTGATAAATGCAGGTAATTGATAACACATTGATTTACCACCACCGGTAGGCATTATTACAAAGGTGTCTTTTCCTTCCAGTATGCTTGTAATTATTTTTTCTTGGTCACCTTTAAAGCTATCGAATCCAAAGTATTTTTGTAAGTGTGCATTTAATGGTAATGAATCAACTTCTAACATCGTTTTATTTTTTTATACGTCTTTTAGTATGAGTTTTTAATTTAAACTACATTTGTACCGTAAATATATAACAAATATTTTTGAAATAAGCTACATTTTGTTCACTAAATAGTTAAAATTATACAAATAGGTGAAATCAAACGATGAACTAAAAAAGATTGCTGTAAACACTTTGAAAATTGAGGCTGCAGCGGTTAATAATTTAACGCGCTACATCAACAATGACTTTGTAGAAAGTGTAAAATTTATCCACAAGAGCAAGGGTAGGGTAATTATTACCGGTATCGGAAAAAGTGCCATTATTGCGAATAAAATTGTGGCTACACTTAACTCAACAGGTACTCCTTCCATATTTATGCACGCTGCCGATGCTATTCACGGTGACTTGGGAACCATTCAAAAAGATGATTGTATCATTTGCATTTCAAAAAGTGGAAATACACCCGAAATAAAAGTATTGGTGCCATTGCTTAAAAGCGGTAAGAATAAATTGATATCAATTGTAGGCAACCTTGATTCTTATTTGGCAAAGCAATCGGATTATATATTAAATACAACTGTTGAAAAGGAAGCTTGTCCGAATAATTTAGCTCCTACTTCCAGCACCACTGCTCAATTAGCAATGGGTGATGCCTTGGCAGTTTGCTTGTTGGAATGCAAAAAATTTACCGAAAAGGATTTTGCAAAGTTTCATCCGGGTGGGGCATTGGGAAAAAAATTGTATTTAAAAGTAAGTGATATATCCGAGCAAAATCAGAAACCGGTAGTTAAACCTTCCGATTCAATTCAGAAAGTAATTCTTGAAATATCCTCCAAACGATTGGGTGCCGTTGCTGTAGTTGAAACAGGAAAACTAAAAGGAATTATTACCGATGGTGATTTGAGAAGGATGTTGGAAAAGGCCGGATTACAGAAGAATACTGTGGCAAGTTCCATAATGAATAAAGCGCCTAAAACAATTGATTCAAAGGAGTTTGCTGTGGATGCTATTAAAGTAATGAAGCAGTATAATATATCTCAACTGGTAGTAACCGATAAAGGCCGTTATGTAGGCTTTGTTCATTTACACGATTTGTTGAGAGAAGGAATACTTTAATGCTATGCTGCTTATTGCTTTTGTTCATTTTGTAGCATCCTTTGTAAGTCCTCCAAATACTATCAACACCGATTCTCTTGTTGCTGCTGCTCGTAAGAATGTATCTGCTTATATTGATTTAAATAATTCCTTAACAGGATATTATTCTATAGACAATAAAGGTGTAAGTATATATGAATCGGCAAACAGTAAATTGAACAACAAGGTAGAGTGTAAAATATTCTGGAGTGAATTGCCTGCTTTCAAGCATCTTTTGGCAACTGTATCGTATGATAGTTTATTGAGCATTTTTAAAAATAAAGGAGAGAAGAAATTTGATTTTTGTGTGGCAGAAAATAAGAACGAAAATATAATTAAAGATACGCTTCAGCTCTTAAAAGGAAAAAAAATAGCAATCGATCCGGGTCATATTTCGGGCGATATGGACTTGGGAAAGATAGAATATAAATACCTGCGATTAAAGAAAGATTCGCTAAAAGGAATACCCAGTCCAATTGAACTTATTGAAGGGAATTTAACATTAGCAACAGCTTTGTTTCTTAAAGAAAAGCTGGAGTTACAAGGTGCAACTGTAATGCTTACACGTGAAAAGCCGGGGCAGTCGGCTTTTGGAATTAGCTACGATGAGTGGTTGAAAAATGCAAACAATAAAACCTTTGAAGATGCTTACGATAAAAAGGAAATTAGCTTGGAGGAGAAAAACCGTTTTATTAAAAAGCGCAACCGAAGGGATATTTTTCAAACCTATTTTAAGTTTGCCGATATGCGTGAACGTGCTTTAAAAATAAATAATTTCCATCCCGATTTAACTTTGGTTGTACATTATAATGTAAATGAAAAAAATATTCCCTGGACAGGTGTTACTCCCAAAAACTACTGTATGACTTTTGTGCCCGGAAACATAAAAAATGAATATTTTGAAAAGCCCGAAAACAGATTGGAGTTATTGAGATTAATTATTACTAACGATATCGAATCTTCTATTTCATTTTCATCCAATTTAACAGCTAGTTTCGAAAAAATATTGGAAGTGCCATTGGCAACAAAAAAAGATGCTGAATATTTGGAAAAGGAGTCTTTGGAAACAAAGGGAAAGGGAGTATTTATTCGGAACTTAGCCCTTACACGGCTTATACACGGTACAATGGTGTATGGTGAGAGTCTTTATCAAGACAATGAAAAGGAGAGTAAACTATTGAGTGAACTCACAACAAGTATCAATGGAATTCCCACATCATTAAGGGTTAAGCAGGTTGCCGATGCATATTATGATGCCATATTGAAGTATTTTCTGCCAATACCTCCTAATAAGTAAGATTTTAGGTATTGATATTTTTTGTATATTGCATTTTATTTTACTTTTGTTGCCCTATGAAAAGGAAATATGTTTGTGCTTTTGTTTTTATGCTTGGAGTTCATACACTCTTGGCGCAGGACATACATTTTTCGCAATTCAACAATACCCCAATGGCAATAAATCCTGCTCTAACAGGCTTGTTTGACGGAAATTACCGTTTGGCAACGAACTATAAAAATCAATGGAGTGCTATCACCAATCCTTTTAGCACATCATATTCATCCTTTGATATGAATATAGGAAAGGGCAAAAAAACAAAAGGCTATTTAAATGCCGGACTGTCTTTTTTTAGTGATAAAGCAGGTAAATCAAAAATGGGTACCAATGCAATTGGATTGAATGTTTCCTACAATGCTAAAATTACCAAAACAGGTTATTTGGCTGCGGGTATTCAGTCGGGTTATATTCAAAAAAGTGTAAACTTAAATGGACTTAAGTGGGACGACCAATACAATGGCAGTGATTATGATCCAAATCAACCAACTTCCGAGGCGAGATTTGGAAGTAATACAGTGTCAACTCCTGATTTTGCTGCTGGTATTGCCTATACGGATCAATTAAATGAAGATGTGAAGTTGGAAGTAGGCGCAGCTTATTTTCATTTAACGAAACCAAGTATGGGATTTGCAGTGAAAGATGCTTTGCCTCGTAAACTAAGTACTCACGCAAAATGTGATTACCACATTAAAAATACCAATACCCTTATTGTCCCTACCATTATTTATTTAAAGCAAGGTAGTTTAATGGAGATGAATGTAGGGGGTATGGTAAAATACGTGTTGGGACTCGATTCAAAATATACTGGAGAGAATATTGCTAATTCAATTGCCTTTGGGGGTCTATACCGCTCCAGAGATGCTATTGTGCTAATGGGCTCATTTGATTATAAGAAGTATTTAACGGTAGGACTTAGTTACGATATAAATGTTTCGAAGCTTACCGCAGTTACCTCAGGAAGAGGCGGCATAGAAATTGCTATTGTTTACAGAGGTGTTTTTACGAAAGCTGCTACAGCGTCTAGTATTGAATAAAACCAATGGAAACAAAAAAACGTATCTGAATCAGAACGATGTTTATATGAAAATGAGATTGCTATTAATTTTATTTGTTTTTTTAACTTTTCAAGGATATTCCCAAAAGGTTGAATTCATTAGTTGTTCAGTAAACTCAAGCGATAGCTCATTTTACGATATTAAAAAAACAGGCACAAACAATTATTGGGCTTGTGGCAAGTTTGGTATTCTTTATGAATTGAATGATAATGGAGAGCTTTCAAAAATTAACTATCCTAATAAAGGCAAGCATTTGTTAAAGCTCGATAAGTTTGACGATGACAATATGATTGTGTGTGGTGAAAGTGGTTTTGTTTACAATTATTGTAAATCGAAAAACGACTGGAATGTTGTTAAAGTAAAAGGCTATGATAATTCAACCTTTTATAACATAGCTGTAATCGATAATAATACAGCATATATATGTGGCGGGAAAAGTAAAATTACCCTTGGGAAACGAACTGTTCCATTTGGCTTTATTTTAAAAACTGCCGATAGAGGAAATACCTGGACAGAAGTATACAGTTCAGCATTTTCAATGATTTGGGATATGGATATAAACAACAATCAGCTTTGTGCTTTGAGTTATAATCCTTTGATTGGAACAAAAATAATTGCAAAATCTGCGAATGAAAAATGGCAGAAAAAATCAATAGCTTATTCGGGTTTATACCACGAAATGTTTTTTAATGAAGGAAATAGTTATTTTGTAGGTAGTTATAATGCGAATTTTCAATCGAATGGAATGATATTTTCATCTGAGGGCATAAATTCATTGAAAACGAAGGTAGACGGACTTTTTTGGGACATTGATGCCAATGCAAATTACATTGTTTCAACTGCGTGTAAAGGGATTATTTATGTGAACAAAAAATCAGAAAATAAGTGGCAGCGAATTGATACCAAGCAGGCATCTAATTTATATGAAATAGCATTTATTGACGAAAATTCTTTTTTTGTGATAGGCTCAAACAAGCTTATTTTAAAAGTGAATTTAGAGCAGGGGATTAATTAACACTATTCCTCGTAGTATTCATACTCGTACCTCAATTTAATATTTGTAGAAGCCATATTGGGCAAGTCTTCGTATAATGTTTCGGTAATTACATTCCCATTTTCATTGTACAATAAACTGGTTTGCTTGAGCAATGTTTCCTTCCCATCCAAGATGCGTGTTTCTGTCAATTTTCCATCCTCATTGTATACATAATTGGTAGTTAGTTTTCGTAAGCCCCCAATGGTCGACTCAACAACTTCTTTTTCTAACTGTTCCTTTTCGTTATAGGTGTTTCTTACACGGTGTGTAATTTTACCCTCTTTGTTATAGGCTGTTGAATCGGGTGACTTATCTTTTATTATTGTATCAAACAGAATTCTTGTTTCTCCATCTTCTTCACTCCAACGGTTTTCTTCTATCACTTCATTTTCACTATTATACAATACATCCGATTTGAGTATTACTTTATTTTCGTAATTGTATCTTTTATAGGATATAACCTTTTGATGTTCGTTGTATTCGTAGGTATCGTATTCTTCCATTTCTCCATCACCATCCGATAAAATGCCCTTTACTAAATTATTATTGGCATCGTATTCACGTGTTTTTATTTCCTGTACTTCACCGTTGTATGCTTTCGTTTCTTTTGTTCTCTTATTGGCATCGTTGTATTCAATGACTAATTCTTCGTTTAAATCATCAATTATAAAATGAACTTTTTCACTAACAACAAGTCCTTTTTCATTGTAAGTGGTTTCAGTTACTTGTTCTTCCTCTTCATCCGAATAATGCACTTCACGTATTACATTTTTATTCCTGTCAAGCTCCTGAAGCATTGACAATGATTCTTTGGCATCAATTCCTGCCAATTTTACTTCTTTAAAAATTTTAATTGTTTTAACCTTCTTGCTCATATTATTTTCATTTATAAATATTCTTCAAGTATGCCCATTCCTTGTCGCAGTATAGTGTATTCTCCTTCGGTACAATCTACCACGGTAGATGCTTCATTGTGGCCATAACCTCCTGCAACTACTATGTCTACTTTGTCTTTGTATTTCTCATAAATTAACTGAGGGTCGGTGGTATATTCAATAATTTCGTCCTCATCGTGAATAGAAGTTGACATAATCGGATTCCCTAATTCTTTTACAATTTGTCGGCAAATGGCATTGTTTGGGATGCGAATTCCAACGGTTTTCTTTTTGCTTTTAAAAAAATTAGGTACTTCATTGTTTGCTTCTAGGATAAATGTAAAGGGACCAGGCAATGCCTTTTTCATCAGTTTGTAAACAGGTGTTTCCAATGACTTAGTATAATCGGAAATGTGGCTTAGGTCGTAACAAATAAATGAAAAATTAGCTGTTGCCGCAGCAATATTTTTTATCTTGCAAATTCGCTCTACCGCTTTCATTTTATGGATATCACAACCCATTCCATATACTGTATCCGTGGGGTAAATAATAACACCTCCATCGGCCAAACATTCTGTTATTTTTCGGATGGAACCACTGTCAATATTTTTTTCGTTTAGGTGCAATAACATAGCACCAAAGATATACAAAGTTAAATCGTATCAATCGACACAATTATGGAAAATCACTCTTTTTTGCATCCAAGGAGAGAATTTGATTAGGTTATATAAAATCAACTAATATCATTATCTTTGTAAGTTAAGGGTTTGGTCATAATTTTAAATAAGAAACAGAAGGCATTTATGAGTTATAAAAAACTCACCTCGATACTTTTTATATATACGGTTTTAATGCTGTTGTCCGGTCTTGTGTCGGCTCAGAATTACGGTTCGGAAGAAGAAGTAAAAAAACAGGCACAAAAATTATACGAGGAAGACCAATTTGCGAAGGCAATGCCCTTATACTCGCAATTATTGAGTTTATATCCCAAGGATCCCAATTATAATTACAAATACGGGGTTTGTATACTTTTTGCCGGGGCAGATAAAGAAAAACCCATTGCTTTCCTGGAGTTTGCTTCTAAAAAGCCTGAGGCAGTAGATAATGAGGTGTTTTATTATTTAGGTCGTGCCTATCACGTTAATTACCGTTTTGGCGATGCTATTGGAGCTTATAATGTTTATAAGAAGAAGGCAAACGCTAAATTTTTGACAAAGTTAAAGGTGGACAGGCAAATTGAAATGTGTAATAATGGATTGGAATTGTTGAAAAATGTGAAGGACTTGGTTGTGATGCAAAAGAAGGATTTAACAATGAGCGAATATTTTCGCGCATATGATTTAGGTCTTATCGACTCAAAGCTGATTGTAAAACCCGATGATTTTAAAACATCTACCGATAAGAAAAAGAAGGAAGAATCGGTTTTGGTAACAAGCCCTGAAGCATCTGATTTGTATATTTCAAGTTATGGTGACAATGATAAGAATGGGAAAGAAATATTCCGAATCAAAAAAAATCCCAACGGAGAATTTAGTAAACCACAAAATCTGGGAACAGTAATAAATACTTCTTATGATGAGGATTACCCCTACTATAACGAAAAGAAGAAAACCCTTTATTTTTGTTCGAAGGGACATAACAGTATAGGTGGTTATGATGTGTTTAAATCAATTTACAATGAAGAATCTCAGGAGTGGAGTAATCCTGTTAACATGGATTTTCCAATTAGTTCTCCCGATGATGATTTATTATACATTCCCGATACTTCCAATGAAGTAGCTTATTTTTCTTCGCGAAGAGGAAGTATAGATGGGAACATTGGAGTTTATAAAATAAAGGTTGGACGATTACCTGTTACTACAGCATTGATTAAAGGTAAGTTTTATACTACCGATGATGAGGGTGTGCATCCTAAGTCGAAGATTACGGTGAAGAATGCTTCCAATAATAAATTGGTTGGTGTGTTTAATAGCAGCGAAAAAACAGGAACCTATATAGTGAATGTACCCAGTGGTGCTAAATATTTGTTCACTGTAGAAACCAATGGTTTTACTGCCCAAACAGCATTGGTTGATATTCCGGAGCAACAAACCATTCGTCCTTTGAAGCAGAAAATCAATATGAAGAAGGAGAATGGAACGGATAAGTTGAATATCTATAACAACTTTGACGACTTTACAATGGATGAAGAATCTTTCCAGGCTGGGATTGCCCTTATACGTGAAAAGGCAAATTTGGATGTTAATTATTCCGAAGAATTGGAGAACAGTTTGGTAAAAGAGGGTGATGAAAATAATGCCGATGCAAATAACGAAAAGGAAAACACTGCTGAGAATAAGAGTAATTCATCCGATAATTCAAGTGCTGCAAATAATTCATCGGTTGAAAATAATGCCAACAGCAAGGATGGAACAATAGGGAAAAATTTAACCAATGAGGATTTGGTTAAAATGGCAAAAAATGATGCAAAGGATGCACAACGTGAAGCCGATGCTGCTCAAGACCAATCGGATGAGGCATTTACTTACTCAAATATTAAGAACGAAGAGTCGCAAAATAAGGCAAGACAAGCAGAAGAAATAAAGCAAGCAGCTAATTCCATCAGCGATCCAATGCAAAAACAAGCTGAGTTAGATAAGGCCAATCAGTTAGAAAAGGAGTCGAAACAAAGCGCACAGCAAGCAATTGTTTCCTATAATTTGGCGAAGGATTTAGAAGCAAATGCCGATCAAAAGCAAAAGGAAGCAAAAGATGCAGATAAATATGCAAATGATTTAGATGTGGCTGTTAAATCCAATTCGAAAGAGTCCATCATTAAATTAAATGAGCAGCAAGCAGCAATTGAAAAAGAAGACACTAAAAAATCAAGTATTGATAATGCTTCTGTAGTATTACAACAACAGTCGGATGCAAAAAGAAAAGAGGCACAAAAAGACAGTAAGAAAGCAGAGGAGTTAGAAAATCAGGTGAAGGATATGGATATAGAAACGGCTGATTTGAAGAAGCAAGCAGATGCATCCAAAGATGAACAGGTAAAAGATGCAATGTTGAATCAACTAGCTGAATTGAACGATGATAAGAAACAGCGTCAAGAACAATCCATAAAATTAAAATCAGATGCAGTCAGGTTAAACAGAGAGGCTGATGAGTTACAACAGCAATCTGAAATTATCGCACAAGTAGTTAGCAATTTAAATAATACACCAGATAATGCCTCGAAAGAAATGGCTGAGACAGATAAGCAAAAATTGGCTAAACAAATTGCTGCTTACGAAAGTCAAAATGGAAAACAGGAAACAGCGAGCAAGGATAACACAAATTCAAAATCAGACAACAGCAGCTCAAATCAGCTGACGGATAATTCTGCGAATAACCAATCGAATAAGAACAATGGAGATAATAATAAAAACAATACAGCTAATAATAATGAGAAGGATACTAATAATGATGCTAAAATTGCCAATGTAGATAATAACAAATCGAATAATGCTGCTGAAAATAATTCGAATGCCGACAATTCAAATGTCACAGCAGTGTATGAAAATAAGATAGTTGAAGCAAATAAAAATCCGAATGAGATAGAAAGAGAAAGGACGAAAGCACAAGTGAACAAACAGTGGGCGGATGCTATTGATAAAGATATTGCGGCACTTGAAACGAAATTAAAAGGCACAAAAGACAAGAACGAAAAGGCTGCCATTAAATCTGATATTGATAAGTTAAAAGAGGAGCAAACGCAGAAGAGATCGGATGCATTGGAGAGTATGGCAAATGCGAATAGGTTGGCAATGGAAATAGAGGAGAATGGTGATGTTAATGCCAATGCTCAAAATCAATCGGCTAATCAAAACAACCAAACAGCTGCAAATACTAACAGTAAGGAAAAAGCAGATAGCAATTCAACTGCGAATGCCAATAAGCAAAATGGCAATGAAAACAAAAGTGCTACTAATTCAGATGTTACAAACAAGAATGAGAACAATTCAACTGCGAATGCAAATAACGAGTCGAATACAGCTTCGTCCGATTACAATGTGAATTATCAAAAGCAATTAGACGATGTTAATTTGGCCAAAATAACAGAGTTGGAGAAGGAGAAAAAAATCGCTGAAGTGAATACTAAATGGGCAGAATCATTGAGTACTGATATTAAAACGTTGAACGAGCAAGCAAAAGCAAGTTCCGATAAAACAGAAAAGGCGGAATTAAAATCAAAAGTAAAAGAGTTGGAGAAAGTTGAAAAGGAAAAGCAAGAATTGGCTGATGCCGGAAACAAGAAGGTTAAATCATTGGAGAAGGAACAGGCTAAGGACAAAGATAAAAATGGTGGGAACCAAGTTGCTGATTACAATTCAAATTATACAACTCAGTTAGAAGAGGCAGATGCTATTTCTGATGCAACAGCCAAAGAGAATAAGAAGATTGAGTTGAATGAGCAATGGGCAAAAGCAATTGATGCTGATTTAATTAAGCAGAAGGAGCTTCTTGAAAAAACGAAGAAGAAAAAGGACAAAGAAGAGATTGCAAAAAGGATAGCTGATTTAGAAACACAGAAGGAAGAAAAAATTACTGCTGTTGATGAAAGTAAAGAAAATCTTGCCGAATTGAAACGAACTGCCGCAATTGATGAACAATCAAAGGTGGAATCAAAATCCAAAACTGTATCCACCAATAGCAGTAAATACGCTTTGCCCGAAGCGTCAGAACAAGCAATGATTGCTGAGGAACAATTCAAACAAGCAACCGATTATAAAAAGCTATCAGACTCCTTAAAGCTTGAGGCACAAAACTCAAAAGTGCCACAAGAGAAGTTTGATATGTATAATCAGTCGCAGGCACTTGCCAAGCAAGCTCAAGTTAGAAATGTGAAAGCGTATGAAACATTATCCGATGCGAATCAGTTGCAATACAAAAACAATGCAACTGTTATTGCAGATGTTGCAAAGTCAACAGAGAACAATGACGAAGCCTCACGGGCTGCTGTAGTAAACACTGAAGCCGATTACTATAATAATGAAGCAGCAAAATTGAGAACAAGTGCCGCAGCTTCTCCTGATGATGTTGAAAAGGAAAAAATGTTGAAAAGAGCCGCTGAATATGAAAAAACGGCACTTGATAAACAAGCATCTGCTTATGATATTTACAAGAATGCAGCAAGGGCTGTTTTGGCTGATAATACACAAAATACCGGTCAAAATAAATCGGATAAAAATGCAGATGTCGTGAATGTTGTAAAGGATAACCAGCAACCAGCAACCAACAACCAACAACCAATAACCAACAAAGAAGAACCAATCGTTAATAAGGAGCAGCCATTAGTAAACAAGGAGGAGCCAACAGCTAACAAAGAGCAACCAACGAACAACGAACAGCCAACCAATAAGGAACAACCAGTAACCAACAAGGAACAGCCAATAGTTAACAAAGAGGAACCAACCAACAACCAACCCCCGATAGCTATCGGGGCAATAACTAACAACCAACTTAGTGAAGATGAGTATAATTCAGTGATTAAATCATCCGATTATAATAATTATAATTCTTTAAGGGAGGATGCTAAAAAAACGGAACAGCAAAGTGAGACAGAACGAAATAAATCTCTTGTTTATAAGAAAAAGAGTGATATTGATAAGAGGAACGCACTGGAATTATTTGAGTTAGCTAAGAGCAGCGAGGAAGTAGAAAAGAAAAAGCTAGCATACGATCAAGGTCAAATGTTTGAAGAATCTTCTTTGCGAAACAAACAAAAGTCTGACTCTATCTTAAATGTGTCAGTTGCGCTTGAGAAGGAGTCAAAAGAAAAAAATAACGATGCACAGCAATACTTGAATCAATTGGATGCGCCAACCGCAAATAAGATTAAGAAAGCTGAGACATATAAAGAAAAAAATGTTTTAGTTGATAATTCGAATAATAAAAATACAGCAACGGATAACGCAGTTAATGCCAATAACAAACAAACCGACAATTCTTCAG
Organism: uncultured Bacteroidota bacterium; assembly: GCA_903840505.1. GTDB lineage: Bacteria > Bacteroidota > Bacteroidia > UBA4408 > UBA4408 > CAIMGI01. Next base: position 33,619 of record CAIMGI010000182.1, on the reverse strand, counting down.
TAAAAGAAAATCAAGCGAATAATACTTCAAACGAAGGTAATTCGGCAGCTAACAATTCCAATACAAGCAATGCAAATGCAAACAGTAATACGAATGTAAACAACGCTGCAAATACAAAAGCTAATTCAAGCAATGCTCCTGTAGTTTCTACTTCACAAGTTGTAAATGAAAATAACGAGTTAACCCAAGAAGTAGTATTTGAAAAGAAAACCGTTCCTGCTTACAGTAAAAAGAATCCAATCCCAATAAACGATAAGTTACCAAAAGGTTTAGTTTTTAAAGTACAAATTGGAGCATTCCGAAATCCAATCCCACAAGAATTGTTTAAAGATTTTGCACCGGTAATGGGTGAGACCACAGCATCTGGCATTACACGTTATACTGCTGGTATTTTTAAAACATTTGATGCAGCGAATGGTGTGAGAAAAGAAATTAATGGCATTGGCTATAAGGATGCTTTTGTAGTGGCGTATTGCAATGGGAAAAGAATAAACATTGAAGAGGCGAAGGCAATGATTAGAGATGGAAGAGATTGTAACGGACAAGCTATCGCAGTATCTAAACAGTTAGCTAGCAATACTAACCCTCCATCCAATACGAACAATGCTGCAGCCAATACAAACACAAGCAACGAAAACAGCAATACAGTAACACAACCTGTAAATAATTCAAATCAGCCCGTTGTAGAATTGAAATCAAATACGGATGAAACTAAGGGAGAAGCTGCTGCTGTAACATTTGAGCAAGTGAAAGGCTTAGTGTATACCGTTCAGGTTGGGGTTTATGGTAAACCCGTTAAGCCATCTCAATTGTTTAACATTCAACCTTTGTATTTTGAAAAAAACAGCAATGGATATTATCGATACAGTTCAGGTATATTTAACAGCGAAGCAATTGCGACAACAGCTAAAAATAATGTAGTGGGTTATGGAGTGAAAGATGCTTTTGTTACAGCATACTATAACGGAAAACGCATAACACCTGGTGAAGCACGTAAGTTAATTGAACAAAATGGCAATGGTGTTTTTGTGAATTATTCTACAATCAATCAGATGCCGAAAAATACGAACAGCAGCACAAAAATTGTTGGTTTTGATAGCAACATAAATAACAATCAAGTTTCAAAGAAAGAAGAGCTGGTGATTACTCCACCAGAAAAGAAAGAGCCTGTTGTTGAGCAACCTGTAGTTGAAAAGAAAGTGGAGGAAAAAAAGGTGGAAGAAAATATTCCTAAACCTGATTCCGTAAAAACAGAAAAGGTGGTTGATACTGCAGCAGCACCTAAATCTGCATTTATAAATGGGGTGGTGTATAAAGTGAACATTGGAGAATACAACAAAGAAGTGCCAAATAATGTGGCCGCTATTTATTTTGAAATAGCAGATAAGGGCCTAGAGCATTACCAAACAAGTAGTGGTACTACTATTTACACAGTTGGTGCTTATGCTGATTTTGCCACTGCTAATGCTACTAAAGAAGAAGTTATTGAAAAAGGATTGGACGAAGCTTTTGTGGTTGCATACAAGAATGGAAAGCAGATAACCATTGACGAAGCAAAAAGTTTAACAGGTGGAAAATAAAAATCTCAAAATGAAAGCTATGCTATATAATTCAGACACAGAAACACTTGAGTTAACAGATAAAAAGTTAAAAACGGCAAAGCCGCACACCTTACTTATTTACAATGATGATGTAAATACTTTCGATTTTGTAATTGATAGTTTAGTAGAAGTATGTGGACACGATGAGATACAGGCAGAGCAATGCACCTTACTTATTCACTACAAAGGTAAGTGTGATGTTAAGTTGGGAACTTTCAAACAACTAAAACCATTAAAGGATGAGTTGTTAAACAGAGGTTTGTCGGCTGTGATTGAATAAATATTCGTGCAAGCCAATCCTCAGTTACTTTTACTATTAGTTGAAATGCAAATGCCCTACGGTAGATTTAAGGGTAGAATATTGTGCGATTTACCTGTTTCCTATTTAGAGTGGTTTAACAGAAAGGGTTTTCCAAAAGATAAGCTAGGTATATTGCTACAAACTATTTACGAAATTAAAATGAATGGATTGGAAGATTTGCTTGTGCCATTGAAGAAAAGGTAAGGGTTTTTAGAATCAAGATGCAAGACACAAGAATCAAGATGCAAAGTTTCATTTTTTTGAACCAACAACCATCAACTAACAACCATCAACCTACAACAATACTCCCATTTTTATAAACCGGAACTTTATCACTTATACTTTCCTGCAAGCAATAGCGAATATCTTTTTCTAGGTCTAATTTTGCCAATCTATTGCGGTGTGATGAATTTCCTAAAAAGGAATAGAGGTCATTTTTTGCCAAACTATATAGCTGTATGGTTGCTCTTGTTGAGTCACATTCTGTTTCAAAAAAATCGCTGTTTATCAATTCAGTGGCAACAGCACCGGCAAACAAGCTGTCTTCCATATTAAATTTATCCTTCCATCCTGCACACAAAAACAATACATCTTTATTTTCTTTTATCAGATAATCTGCCACAGCCTTTAAATTTAAAAATGATCCTATAATTACTTTGTGTGCATTTTTAGCCACATTAATTGCTTTTGTTCCATTGGTAGTAGTTATAACTACCTCTCTGCCTTTTACCTTTTCTTGCATATAACCAAAGGGGGAGTTTCCTAATTCAAAACCATCTACAATAATACCATCCCTTTCCGCTGCGGCTAAGTATCCTTTCTCTTTATATGTCAATGCTTCCTCAACAGTAGAAACAGGTATTATACTTTTTACTCCGTTATCAAATGCTGTTACCATAGCAGAGGTCGCCCTTAGTACATCAATTACAACCACTATCGATTCCGATGATTCATATAAAGGAAATAAAACAGGAGTAAAACAAACCTGTATTGATTTTTTACGTTTTTCCATATTAATGACAAATATAAAGCACAAAGCCAAATGCAACATACAAAAAAATTAATAAATTTACCTTTTCAATAGGGTATCACTAAATCGTAGTATAAATGAACTTTATAAGCTTCAATAAACCATATCTTACCGGAAAAGAAACAACCTACATAACCGAAGCTGTTTTATCCCAAAAAATATCGGGCGATGGAATTTTTACAAAAAAGTGCCACGACTTTTTCGAGAAGAGATATGGATTTAAAAAAGTATTGCTTACTACTTCCTGTACCGATGCACTTGAGATGGCTGCAATTTTGTTAGATATTCAACCGGGAGATGAGGTAATAGCTCCATCTTTTACTTTTGTTTCAACTGTAAATGCTTTTGTTTTGAGAGGTGCCAAAATTGTATTTGTCGATAGTAAGGCAGATAACCCAAATATGGATGAGGAAAAGATTGAACAACTTATTACCCATAAGACGAAAGTGATAATTCCGGTTCATTATGCCGGCATTGCTTGCAATATGGACAGAATAATGGAAATTGCAAACAAGCATAATTTGATTGTGGTAGAAGATGCGGCTCAAGCAATAGATTCGTATTATAAGGATAAGCCCCTAGGCAGCATTGGTCAGTTAGCAGCATTTTCTTTTCACGAAACCAAAAATATTATTTCGGGCGAAGGTGGAATGCTTACTATAAACGATGATAAATATATTAAGCGGGCAGAAATAATCAGGGAGAAAGGTACCAACCGTTCTGCATTTTTTCGAGGAGAGATTGATAAATATGGTTGGGTAGACATTGGTTCCTCTTTTTTACCTTCCGATATTATTGCTGCATTTTTGTACGCACAATTGGAAAATTTAGACGATATACAAACCAAAAGAAAAAGTATTTGGAATCAATATCAAGAAGAACTTTCTTCTCTTGAAAAGGCAGGCAATGTAACCTTGCCGAATATACCGGCTTATGCTGCGAACAATGCTCATTTATTTTATTTGGTTACTAAAACTCCTGATGAAAGAGCAGAGTTAATTGCCCATTTAAAGGCCAATAATGTATATGCTGTTTTTCATTATTTATCTCTTCACAAATCACCATACTACAAGGATAAGCACGATGGTCGTGAATTGCCGAATAGTGACAAGTTTTCAGATTGCCTCATTCGATTACCATTTTATTATGAACTTCAAAAGGAAGAAATTAGTAGAATAACCCAATGCATTGCTCATTTTTATGCTAAATAATTTCAAGAAAATTGATTGATTACGTAAAAAGCAACCTTTCGTTTATAGCAATTTTAATTGTTTGGTTGCTTGTTGGAGTATATGCGGCACCATTATCATATGGACTCATTCCACTAACCGTTTTGGTTTTTAAACGCAGGGATTATTATGCCGAAATAATAATAGGTTTCTTTTTTATCTTAATGATTTCTGACAGTAGGGTAAAGTCCTTTGCTTTTGCAGTGGATGTGAAAAATATTTATATCCTTTTGCTTGCAGCATTTGTTCTTTTTGACAGTAAAAATTTTAAACCCTTTCAGAATTTTTACCAAAAGTACATTCCCTTTTTTTTGGTAGCACTCTTTTGTCTCGTTTATAGTCCTTATGCAGGAACCTCTTTTTCAAAGTTACTTTCTTACTTTTTGATTATTTTGGTTGTTCCTAATTTTGTTCACAAAGCTTATTCAGTAAAAGGTGTTCAGTTTTTTCGTGAATTGATATTTTTTGGTTCTACAATGCTTTTGATTGGATTGGTATTGAAATATATTGCCCACGATGTTGCATACTTATCAGGTCGTTTTAGAGGAACATTTGGGAATCCCAATGGACTGGGGATATTTCTGTTGATGTTTTTTCTCTTATTTAGCGTAATCAGTGAATATTTTAAAAATTTATTTACCGTGAATGAAAAAAGAATTATTTATTTTTTAATTTTCTCTTCGCTTATACTATCGGCATCACGAAGCGCATTAACGGCAATACTTATTTTTGCAATTTTTAGGTATTTGTACAATATTTCGCCTTTTGTTGGTTTTATCATTTTTATTATATTTTTATTCGGTTACCAGCTAATAACTAGCAACATTGTTCCTATCGTAATGGCCTTGGGACTTCAAGATTATTTTAGATTGGATACACTAAAGGAAGGATCCGGAAGATTAATTGCCTGGACTTTTGCCTGGGAGCAAATTCAGTATAACTTTTTCCTTGGTAGGGGCTTTGGTTATACGGAATGGATCTTTGGACAATATTATGAAATACTGAGTAGAAAGGGGCATCAAGGACACGCGCACAACACGTTCCTTACATTTTGGTTGGATACGGGTTTGGTTGGATTGGTATTTTATGTTCAAGCCTTTATCTTGCAATTTGTTCAGGCGGCAAAACGATCTCGTTCAGCAATACCTGCTATGTATGCAGTTTTGTTTTCTGTATTTTTTGAGTCCTGGTTAACGGCATCATTAAATCCATACACCATTCAACTTATCATTATATTAACTGTTTTTACAACATTTAATCCAATGGAAGTTGCTCCGCAAGGTGAGCCTATAAAAATTAAAAGCAATGAATAGTAGGGCACTTAAAATAGTAGTTGCGTTTGTTGTTTGTGTGCTCATTGTTGAGTTAGTTTTAAGGTTTGCTTGGGGATTCGGAACTCCTGCACTGTATATTGAGGATGCCGATTTTGAATATATGTATGCTCCGAATCAAGACATTAAAAGATTCGGAAATACGCTCATCACAAATGAATTTTCAATGCGAAGTAAGCCTTTGTCGGATAAGGACAATATTCGAATTTTGAAATTTGGTGATTCTGTAATTAATGGTGGTACACCAACGGATCAAGACAGTTTAGCTTCTACACTATTGGAGAATAAACTGAGCAAGGAATACGCGAAAAACATTCGAGTGTTAAATATATCTGCAGGTAGTTGGGGACCAGATAATGCCGCTGCTTATTTGAAAAAGTATGGTGATTTTAATTGCAATATGATTGTACTTGTATTTAGTAGTCACGATTTATACGATTGTATGGGACACGAAAAAATTGTCGGTGAAAATGTAAATTATCCGAATAAAAAGCCTTTTTCTGCAATAGGGGAGGTGTTTAACAGGTATTTTTTACCCTGGGCTAAAGAAAAGTTAGGTATGAATGAGCTTAATTATGCAAAGTTAGATGCAAATCAAATCAGCACAGTAAATGCGAATATAAATTCAGGTTGGAATTTCTTTATTGATTATTGTAAGCAAAAGAATATTCCCTTGTGTGTTATTTTGCATCCTACTGTAAATGAAATTGCAAATAAGCAGTACAATAAAAATGGACAAAAAATTATAGCAATGCTCGATAGTACAAAAACACCCTATGTGCTGGAATTGAATAATCCAATATACGCTTCTATGTATCGCGACAATATACATTTTAATAACAAGGGGCAAGCTTTTTTAGCCGATGAGGAATATCCAATTATAAAGAATATGATTGATAACTATAGCAATGCAAGAAAAGGAAACTAAAAAAATACTCTTTTTGTATACTGAGTTGGCAGGTTATTTTTTATCCTGTATTAAAAAGTTACACGAAAAATATTCGGTTGAAATTCATATAGTTCGTTATCCCGTAAACAAGGAAGCGCCTTTCGACTTTAAGTTTTCGGATAGCATAACTGTTTACGATGAGAATAATTTTGATGCGGAACAACTGTTGGCTTTAACAAAAAAAATAAATCCCGATATAATTTATAGTAGTGGCTGGGGGGATAAAAAATACCTCAAGGTATGCAAGTACTTTAAAGGGGGAATTCCTACCATTGTAGGTTTCGATAATCATTGGAAAGGCACAGTAAAACAACTTGTTGCTAGTGTTTTTAGCAAGTTTTTTGTGCGAAATTATTTTTCACATTGTTGGATTCCCGGAGAGCCACAAATGGAATTTGCACATAAATTGGGTTTCACAAATGATACTATCTTAACCGGTTTTTATTCGGCCAATACGGATTTGTTTCTTTCCTATTATGAAATGAATAAAGAGTATAAACTAGCGCGAGTTGAAAAAAGATTTATTTATGTTGGGCGTTACTATGATTTCAAAGGTATTCAATCATTGTGGGATGCTTTCATTGCTATGCAGGAAGAGCAAGCAAATGACTGGGAGTTATGGTGTTTGGGTATTGGTGATATAACACCCATAAGTCATCCAAAAATAAAGCACATAGGTTTTGTACAGCCCGAACAAATGAGCGAGTACATAAAAAATACAGATGTTTTTGTATTACCAAGTTTAGTGGAACCATGGGGAGTTGTGGTACACGAATTTGCAGCAGCGGGCTTTCCACTTTTATGCAGTAACAAAGTAGGTGCTGCCAGTTTATTTGTGAAAGAAGGTGAAAATGGATTTATTTTTGAAGCAGGGAATGTCAGCGACTTAAAGTCCTTACTAAAAAAGATAGTAAATTTGTCGAAACAGGAATTGATTAAAATGGGAGAAGAAAGCAATAAGATGGCTCAAAAATTAACCGTTGAAAAATGGACAGATACACTTATGAAATTACTCGATAGAAAATAAATATGTGTGGCATTAATGGCATTTACGGTATTTCAAGTCCGGCTATTTCTATTCCCAAAATAGAGGCGATGAATAATCGTTTGGCTCACAGAGGTCCAAATGATAAAGGTGTTTATGCCATTGAAAAAATTGCATTGGGGCATAGAAGGCTTTCCATCATTGACCTTTCTTCTGCAGGACATCAACCTATGCATTCGTTTGATAAGAGGTATACAATGGTTTATAACGGTGAATTGTATAATTACCTTGAAATAAAAAATGAACTGTCTGATTATCCCTTCCAAACGAATACCGACAGTGAAGTAATACTTGCAGCCTTTAGTAAATGGGGAGCTAATTGTTTGAATCGTTTCAATGGAATGTATGCTTTCGCTATTTGGGATAATATTAATTCCGAATTATTTATTGCGCGTGATAGGTTGGGAATTAAACCATTGTATTACTATTTTAACAAGGAAGTATTGGTTTTTTCTTCCGAATTGAGAGCGGTTTTAGCAAGTGATTTGGTTGCTAAAAAACTGAATGAAGCAGCATTATCAGATTATATTCGATATCAAACGGTACACGCACCTCAGTCCATTATTGAGGGTGTGAATATGTTATTGCCCGGACATTATTTGCGAATTGGCCAGAACAAAGAATTTGAAATAAAGCAGTATTGGAAACTCAGCACGGAAAGTAAAAAGGATAGCAGTTTAGATTACACATCGGTTTGTAGCAATGTAAAACAATTGCTTACACAATCTGTTGAAAGGCGCTTAGTGGCGGATGTTCCTTTCGGAGCATTTCTTTCAGGAGGAATAGATTCAAGTGCTATCGTTGCGATTATGTCTCAAGTTTCTAGCAAAAAAGTGCAAACCTTTTCGCTTACTTTTGATGAAACAGAATTTAGCGAAGCCGTTTATGCGAAAACGGTGGCCGATAAATTCAATACCGAGCACCACGAAATAAAGTTAAAGGTGAATGATTTTGTAAATGAATTGCCTCAAGCATTGCAAGCCTTGGATCATCCAAGTGGCGATGGTCCTAATACTTATATTGTTTCCAAGGCTACCAAAAATGTTGGCATTACAATGGCATTGTCGGGATTAGGCGGTGACGAATTATTTGCGGGTTACGATGTATTTAAACGCAGTATAAGTTTGCAAAATAAAAATTGGCTTTCTTCTTTTCCTTCTTTCTCAAAATCCTTTGCTGCCGGAATTTATAAAACAATTAAGCCGGGTGTTGCTTCCGAAAAGATAGGAGAGTTGTTGGAGTGCAATACCTTTGAGCTGGTGAATACCTATCCATTGGCACGTAAAGTTTTTAGCGACAGTGAAATAAAGAAGTTTCATAAAGGGGACTTGAAAGCGAATAGGGTCTCAGAAATAATAAAAGAATTAACCCAAACAGAAAATAATATACTTGGTTTTGTATCAATGGCTGAAATTAGTACCTATATGCAAAATGTATTGTTGAGAGATACCGATCAAATGAGTATGGCACACGCCTTAGAAGTGAGGGTGCCTTTTTTAGATTATACATTGGTAGAGTATGTTTTGGGAATTCCGGACAACTTAAAATATCCTCATACGCCTAAAAAGTTATTGGTCGATTCTATGGGCGATTTATTGCCTAAGGAAATTGTGAATCGTCCGAAAATGGGATTTACACTGCCTTGGAACGGATGGATGAAAAAGGAATTGAAAAACTTTTGTGAACAAAAAATGCAAGCACTGGCAAGCAGAAGTTATTTTAATGAAAAGGAAACACTTGATTTGTGGCAATATTTTATGAACGATGACAAAAGAATTACCTGGAGCAGAATATGGTATTTGGTGGTGCTTGAAAATTGGTTACAAGAAAATAATATTCAATAAACATTGACCGATAAAAAGAAAATACTTGTGTTTATTGATTGGTACCTTCCGGGTTATAAAGCCGGTGGTCCTATTCAGTCGTGCAGCAACTTAATTGCTCACTTGGGGAAAGAATATGATTTTTCTGTTGTTACCCGAGATACCGATTATTGTGAAACAATACCCTACGCAAACATTAAAAGTAACGAGTGGAATATTGTGGATGGTACACGTGTTTATTACTTTTCTTCTGATACACTGAATAAAAAAAATATTCAGCATTTACTCAATACAGAAAATTACGATACGGTTTATTTAAATGGTATATTTTCTTTTTACTTCAGTTTATTGCCTCTGTATTTATTAAGGGGAAGTAATAAAAGGTGTATTGTTGCAGCCAGGGGAATGCTGGCAGCAAATGCACTTCATATAAAAGGCATTAAAAAGCAACTGTTTCTTTTTGTTTCCAAATTTACAGGCTTATTCAGTAAGGTTATTTTTCACGCAACGAACGAAAATGAAAGGTCGGATATTTCAAAAAACTTTAAAAACGTTAGTGTTATTGTTGCAGCCAATTTGCCTCAAAAAATTACATTGGAATTAAAACCTAATAAGGAAAAATTAGTTGGGTCAATAAAGCTGGTGAATATTGCACGCATTGCCCCCGAAAAAAATTTAAAGTATGCTTTGGAAGTATTAACACAGGTAAAGGGCAATGTAGAATTGGATATTTACGGACCGGTTTATAAGCCTGATTATTGGGATGAATGCAAAGCGATAATTGAATCTTTACAAAAAAATATTGTGGTGAATTACAAGGGAAGTGTTGAAAGTACAGCTGTTATTTCAACACTCTCTAAGTATCATTTTATGATTATGCCCACCTTGGGGGAAAATTTCGGACACATAATTTTACAAGCAATGAGCACAGGTTGTCCTGTAATTATTAGCGACAATACAATGTGGCGTAATTTATACGAACAACATTGTGGTTGGGATATATCTTTAAATAGCAGAGAAAAGTATGTCGCTGCAATTGAGGAAGCAATTGCAATGTCCGACATAGAATATGAAAAAATGAGTGAGGCAGCGTTTGCCTATGCAAAAAAATTTAGTGCAGACACTAACTTAATCCTACAAAACAGAATATTGTTTAAATAATTACCTTTACAATATGCAACAAACAAATCTTTCATCCTACAATAACAGTTGGTATGACCCAGGAGCCTCTTTTTTTGTTAGGGGATTGTGGTACTTGGTGAATGCTTGTTTTTTTACCAGCTATTTTCCTTTTAGTGGGATAAAGGTAATGTTGCTTCGATTATTTGGTGCAAAAGTAGGTAAGAGTGTTGTTATAAAACCTGCTGTAAATATTAAGTATCCTTGGAAGCTTCAAATAGGAGATAATGTTTGGATTGGTGAAAAAGTGTGGATAGATAATTTGGCAAAAGTAAACATAGCAAACGATGTTTGTATTTCGCAAGGAGCAATGCTGCTTTGCGGTAATCATAATTATAAAAAAAGCACTTTCGATCTTATTACATTGGAAATACATATTAAAGAAGGTGCCTGGATTGGTGCTAAATCAGTAGTTTGTCCGGGCGTTGTTTGTCACAGTCATTCTGTTTTAGCAGTTGGTTCCGTTGCAATTACTAACCTTGAGGCGTACACCATTTATCAAGGTAATCCGGCAGTAAAAGTGAGAGAACGGGTAATTAAGGCATCATAAAAGGAATGAAAGTATCTGTAATAACCGTTTGTTACAATAGCGAAAGCACGCTTGAGGACACTATAAAATCAGTTATTTCCCAGGATTATACAAACATAGAATACATTATCATCGATGGAGGTTCAAGTGACAATACACCTGCTATTTTGAATGCCTATAAAAATAATATAGCGAAGCTTGTTTCAGAAAAGGATGAAGGAATGTATTTTGCCATTAATAAGGGAATATCAATGGCTACGGGTGATGTTATTGCCATCCTCAATTCGGATGATTTTTATGCAGATAGTACCATTATAAGTAAGGTGCTCGAAGCATTTGAGAAGGGAAATTGCGATAGCGTTTACTGCGATTTGCAATATGTTGATAGGGATGATACAAAAAAGGTAAAGCGGAATTGGATAGCCGGAGCTTATACCGATGGACTTTTTTTTAAAGGATGGATGCCTCCTCATCCTGCTTTTTTTATACGCAAGTCATGCTATGAAAAGTTTGGTGTGTTTAACACAACACTTCGCTCTGCTGCCGATTATGAGTTAATGTTACGTATGCTTCACGTTAAAAAAATAAGCACCTTTTATTTGCCGATACTTGCCGTAAAAATGCGTGATGGAGGGAAGAGCAACGTGAGCATCGCCAATCGTATAAAAGCCAATAGGGAAGACTTAAAAGCCTGGGAAATAAACAACATACGCCCAAAGTTATTTACACTTATACGAAAGCCCCTTTCAAAGCTGAAACAATTTTTTTGAGGTTTTTTGTTCCTAATTTAGTAGGTCATAATTTGAAAAATACAATTTATAATGGTGAGGTAAACAAACCATTTCCAAATTAGCTCATTTTCAAATTTTCAAATTAATTCAACTTTCTCCACTGGTATCTATAACCCTTAGTAAGGTACTTTAATTCAGGCATACCATTCGCATAGGCAGTAGACACTTTTTTGAAATCCGCTTTGCTGTTTTTTGCAAAATCTCTTTTTGCGAATTCTCTTCCCAGTTCATACACTGGTCGTTTGTAGCGTCTTTCGGGGTAGTTACGTTTAATTAACTCTTTGTATAAGTCCAATGATTTATCCAATTCCTTTTTTTCTTTATAGTATTCTGCAACAAAGGCTAAAAATCCATTCTTGCCATTTGAAACAGTAAAGTTGTATAAGTCTTTGTGTTCTAGTTTGAAATTTTGTATTTCAAAATTTATAAAATATTTGCCTGCCTCTAAATACTTATCAATTGCTTGTTGGTAATTGCTATTGTCTTGCAAATCTATAGTTTGGTAAATCAATTTTTGGTAGGTAGCAGCCGGTAGTAATTTTAAATGGTCGTCTTTCGTGGTGCCAATGTTTAAAGCACATTCGGCATTATCAGACATAACCCTTTCTGCATCGATGTAAAAATTATCGGCATTGATATATTCATTTTTAGCAGCAGCTTGAAGCGCTTTGTTTACAAAGTTGTCGAATGCATTTTGTGCATTGATACATTGTTGTGAGAAAATTTTGTCCTGCAATGATTTTAAGCTTTTAATAACTTCCTTATCGTCTGCCAGTCCATTATTATTCTGTATTTCAGCAGCTTCTTTGGCTATTTTTCGAGCGTTTTGCAATTGATTGCTACGCACATTTTCCAGTCCATCATTAACCAAAATGAACACTACAGGTTTTGCAGCTTCTTTTTTAAGTTTATTTATTTCGGCAATAGGAGTGAGGTTATATTCCCTTTGTAGGTCAGTTGCGCTGTTTAAATTGTTTAAGGCCCCACTAAAATCTCTTTGTGCTATTTTAATTTTGGAGTCGGATACAAAATTATTATAGCGTTGTTGCTTAATGCTTTTCATAACAGCATCGGCAGCAAGGTGGTCGGGTAACTCTCTATCGTTATTTTTTTGATAAGTTACAGCATCATATACTGCTTTCTCTGCTTTGTCTAAGTCATTTTTTTGCAGGAACATTTTTGCATCTGTCAGGTAACTTTCATAAATACCTTTTTTTGCAATGTTCATTTCAGTAAATACTTTTTCATCGCAAACAACACCGCTCATTCCTTTGCAAATGGCAACGGCTCTTTGAAGCAAATTCAAGGCATTGTTATACATTCCTTTTCTATTAAATTCAGTAGCTTGGTTAACATATTCTACAAATACATTATGCAACAATTCTTGTGTAAGTTGCTTGGTATTTGGGTCGGGATTCATTTTGTAAAGTATATCCTTTGCTCTGTTTTCTGCATCTTGCAGATTGCCTTCCACAAAATCCATTTTGGCCAGTTGGTAGTTAGCTGGAGCAAATGCAGGATTAACTTCGGTTGAACGATTAAAATAATTGCGCGCAGCTTTTCCGTTTCCATTCACTAAGAACTCCAATCCTTTATTATAGAAGTTGGCATCCAATGTTGAAAGAATTTGGTTCATTGCCATTCTTTTTTGAAAAGCTTGGTCTTTTAAAGAACCAAATTTCATCATAAACTGTCCCGGGTCGAAAGCCATAAGGTTTAAACGTTGTGGAATATTTTTCGATTCTATTCCTGCAATGTTGCTTTCTATTAGTTGCAATGTGCTATTTTGATTGGGTATATTATCAATATCGTTTAAATTAATCACTTGCAGGTTTTGGTAGTTTATATCCAATTGTGAAAGTGAAAAATTGTAGTCGTTAATGGCTGCTATACGGTCGTCAAATTTTTGTAGTGCATTTTTACTATAGGTAAGTTTTAAGTTTATAACTTGTAATTTAAAAGTTCCGTTTGTTGAATCTTTGTAAGTTGCTTGTCCACCATCGGCAATACCGTTTATAATTTTTATGTTTTCAAAATTATAATTGCTTACAACTTGGTTCTGATTGTTTAGTAGGTTTAATTGAAATGAAAGGTTGGACGGAATAAGTACATCACCAACATTAAAGGCTTTATAAAATATATCTCCGCTGCAAACTATATTTTGAAAATCAACAGTTAGCGTAAGCTGATTGCCTGCTTTTGTAATACGGGCAGATTGGTTAAAGCCCAATTGGTATTCAATATTGTAATTTCCCCTGCCATAACTTTCGGCAAGGCGGGTAATGATGTAGTTAACTTCACCATTACTTGCACCGCCTCCATTAAAACGAAAGGCATAGGTTTTTGGATTATTATCCTGAAATATTACTTGATTTTGAGCAGAAAGCTGTGTTGCACCGTGCAGCAATACAATAATAAAAAGGAGTATGGCTTTTTTCATAAAAAATATTTCTAAGGGTTAGGCAAGTATTATACCATTTTTCAAAAATACAAAAAATGCACAGTGCCTGGATAGTTTGGATTAATCCTTTTCACCCACTTTTCCTTTCTTTTCCTTTTTTTGGCTCATATCCCTAAATGTATCTTCAATGTTTTGACTTGGGGATTCAGCAGGTGATTTGATAAGAAATCCGTCTTTATCGATTAAAAAGAAAGCAGGCACTACTTTTATGGTATATATATTGGCAACTTTTTTGTCTTTGTCATAAACCATATTCCAAGCCAATTTATTTTTCTTTACAAATGATTTTGCGGCATCACTGTCCTCATCAGAACAAACGCTTACAAAAGAAATGATGCCATTGTATTTTTCGTTCAGTTTTTTAATGGCCAGTAATTCTTCCATAGATGAAATGCTGTTTACCGACCAAAAATTAAGATACACCATTTTGCCTGTTAAACTACTTAGTTTGATTGCGGTTCCCGTTGCATCGATTGTGTCAAAATCGGGGGCTTTTGAATTGATTTGCAAGTAAGTTAATCTGCTTAATGTATTTTGTGCAATTGTTTTATTCTGTTTTGAAAGTGCTTGTTTTATAATTTGTTCCAAAACAAGTTCAACACCGTACTTTTTTGTACTTGCTTTGTAGTAAAGTTCACCTAAGCCTTTTATTACGAGTAATTCTCTCAGTGTGTCATTTGTAACAATTGAATCGGCTTTTGAAACAGATTTTTTTAGTGCATCGTAATTGTGACGAATATTTATATCATCGAAAATTGAAGCTCCTTTTTTTGTTAAACCCAATTGCTCTAAATAATCTGTAAAATGCGAACTGATGCCTTGAATATAATCATAGCTGTGGTATTGCAATACTCCCGAATAATATTCTTTATAAATGCTTGCTTTGGGTGTAAATACAATTTCATCCAAGGCTGCAAATGAGCTTTTTATATAGGATTTGAAATATGCGTTGTTAGCGTATGCAAAATCCTTTTGTGTTTGCTTTTTAAAATCTTCTATTTTTTTGTAGAGTACTTTAATTGCTTTTACAACAATGAGTTTACTGTTGTCTAAATAAAAATTATCGAGGTATTTATTGTACTTGGCAATTAGTTGGTTTAATTCTAAACTATCATAATTTTGAAAAATAGCTTCTGCTTCAATGTCGGCTGATAAATTTTGATTGGCGATTGAGTCGAGTTTCAGTATCCTTAAACGGTAGGTTTTACCGGGTTCACAGTAAAACGAAACTTTCACATTTTTGTACTTTAAAAACACAAGTGAGGTACTCGAATTTTTAAACGCGAAAGAAAATTTCCCATTGGCATCACTTGTTATTTCTTGTTTTTTTAAGGGTGTAAGTGTAAGGTAGTCGTCATAGCCATACAATGCTAACACCTGGTTGGGCAGGTAGGGTGCATTGCCAATAATATTGGTTTCTTGTGCAAGTAAAATTCTTGAACAAAAAAGCAAAACAAGAAGCGTAATTATAGACTTACTTTTTTTCATTTTATCTCTAAACCTTCAGGCAAAAACTGTGCTACGTTTCCATTATTCTTGAGTATATCACGTATAATGGTGGAACTTATTGCAGATAGTTCAGGTGAAGTTAGCATAAAAATGGTCTCGATACCTTCCATTGCTTTATTCATTTGTGCAATGGGCTTTTCAAATTCATAGTCAACCGATGATCGAATACCGCGCAATATATACTGTGCATTGTGTTCTTTGCAAAAATCTACTGTTAGTCCTTGGTAGGATTTAACTTTAATATTCGTTTCGTTTGCAAAGGTTTGTTGTATAAACTTTAATCGTTGTCCGAGTGAGAAGTGCGATACTTTGGTAGAGTTTATACCAATGCCAATAATTATTTCGTCAAAGAGGGGCAGTGCTCTCCTTACAATATCCTGATGTCCTTTTGTAATAGGGTCGAATGATCCGGGAAAAACTGCTATCTTTTTCATACCCTATGTATTCATTTTTAAATGGACTGTTCGCCAAGAAATATTACCGGACTTTCCAATAAGCTTTTAAATGTTTGCAAAAATGCCGAGCCTGTTGCACCATCTACCACACGGTGGTCGCAGCTAAGTGTAACTTTCATTATGTTACCCGGAACAATTTGTCCGTCCTTCACAATGGGCGTATTTTTAATACCACCCACTGCAAGTATACAAGCATCCGGTGGATTAATAATAGCAGTAAACTCTTCAATACCAAACATTCCCAGGTTTGAGATGGTAAATGTATTTCCTTCCCAATCGCTTGGTTGCAATTTTTTATCTTTTGCTTTTTGTGCAAATGCTTTTACTTCGGTGCCAATTTGCGTGAGTGTTTTTCCATCAGCAAAACGAACAACAGGCACTAACAATCCTTCTTCAACAGCTACCGCAATACCAATGTGAATATGGTTGTTGTAACGAATTTTATCGCCTAACCACGATGAATTTACTTTTGGATGTTTGCGCAAAGATGCAGCAGCGGCTTTTACAACTAAGTCATTAAATGAAATTTTTGTTGCAGCAACAGTATTAATGGATTCGCGTACTTTGATGGCTTCGTCCATATTAATTTCCATTGTTAAATAGAAATGAGGTGCAGCAAATTTACTTTCTGCCAATCTGCGCGCAATGGTTTTACGCATTTGCGAAACAGGCTCTTCGGTGAAACTTTCAACACCAACAAAGGCCGGAGATGAAGCGCTGCTGTGGAAATCAATGTCACGTTTTATAATACGTCCATTATCGCCCGATCCTTTAATTTGTTTTGGGTTAATGCCTTTTTCCTTCGCTAATTTGTTAGCCAAAGGAGATATTTTTGATCTACTATCGTTTGATGATGTGGTGTTTTTTGTAGTGCTAGCAGTAGCTTGTACTGTTTTATTTTCTTTAACAGGTGCAACAGTTTCTGTTTTTGCAGGAGCTGTTGATGATTGTTGTTTCTCTTGTGCAAGCACTCCCGAAATATCTTCTCCACCGTTTCCTAGTATCGCCAAAATGGAATCAACAGGAGCTGCCTTACCTTGTTCTACACCAATGTATAGTAACACTCCGTCCTGAAAGGATTCGAATTCCATTGTGGCTTTATCGGTTTGTATTTCCGCCAATAATTCACCTGATTTAACTTTGTCGCCAATTTTTTTGTGCCAAGCAGCAACAACTCCTTCGGTCATTGTATCACTTAATTTTGGCATACGTACAATTTGAACTGTAGCCGGTATTGCAGCAGTTACAGCGGCAGCTTTGGCAGGTGCAGCAACTGTTTCTTTTTGAACTTCTTCTTTTTTAGTACTGCCGGTGTTTGCTTCTTTGGCAAGCAAAGCAGAAATATCTTCTCCCTTTTTACCTAAAATAGCAAGTATAGAATCAACGGGTGCTCCTTTTCCTTTCTCAACACCAATGTGCAATAACACTCCATCCTGAAAGGATTCAAATTCCATTGTTGCCTTGTCGGTTTCAATTTCGGCAAGTAACTCACCTGACTTAACTGCATCACCCACTTTTTTATGCCATTCAGCAACAACTCCTTCAGTCATTGTATCACTTAACTTGGGCATTCGTACTATTTCTGCCATATATTTTTATTGTAAATTATGTATAATTTCTAATTCGTTTAGTCTTTAATATAAGGGTAATCTTCTTGCACATACACATCTTTGTATAATTCAGAAGGGTCGGGATAAGGCGATTCTTCAGCAAATTTTACCGATTCTTCTACCTGTGCTTTTATCTTTTCTTCAATGGCTTCCAATTCCTTATCGGTAGCGTATTTATTTTTTTTGATGGTAGCCAATACACTTTCAATAGGGTCTTTGTGTTTGAATTCTTCCACTTCCGCTTTCGTTCTGTAAGTTGCAGCATCACTCATAGAGTGACCTTTGTAACGATAAGTTTTCATCTCCAACAAACTTGGCCCGTCTCCTTTTCTTGCTCTTGCTACTGCAACTGATACAGCTTCGTGAACGGTTTCGCAATTCATACCGTCAACCTGGTAAGAAGGCATTTCATAGCCCAATCCTATTTTATATAAGTCGTGCACATTGCTGGTACGTTCAACCGATGTACCCATCGCGTAGTTATTGTTTTCAATGATGAAAATTACGGGTAGTTTCCAAAGCATAGCCATATTAAATGCTTCGTGCAATGCTCCTTGACGCACTGCACCATCACCCATATAACACAAAGTTACTCTATCGTTTCCATTGTATTTATCGGCAAAGGCAATACCGGCACCCAAAGGGATTTGTCCGCCTACAATACCGTGTCCTCCAAAAAAGTTAAATTCTTTTGAGAACATATGCATCGACCCGCCTTTTCCTTTTGAGCAACCTGTTGATTTTGCGTACAACTCAGCCATAATGCTGTTAATACCCAAACCTCGTCCAATAGGATGGGCGTGATCGCGGTAAGCAGTAATCACTCTATCATCCTTTCGGGTAGCTGTTTCAGCTCCTGCCACCAAGGCTTCCTGACCAATATACAAATGACAAAATCCGCGGATTTTTTGTTGCACATACAATTGCCCTGTTTTCTCTTCGAATTTTCTCATCAACAACATCAACTCGTACCAATACATATAGGTGTCTTTACCAAAAGCGGTAGTGGTTTTTGTTGTTGCTTCCTTTGTTTTTTTAGCTACTGTTTTTTCCATAGTAAATTTAATAGACTTACAAATTTAAGAGAAAAACAGCGCTTTTTACAAAATATTTTAATCGGTGGGGGACTTTATTTAACTTTACGCAACAAATAATTATAAATATGAATCATTGGTTGGTAAAATCGGAGCCCGTAAAGTACTCTTGGGATAAATTTGAAAAAGATGGTATTACCTTTTGGGATGGTGTTCGCAACTATGCTGCCCGCAATAGTTTGAGGGAGATGAAAAAGGGTGATTTGGTGCTATTTTATCACAGCAATGAGGGGATGGAAGTGGTTGGAATTGCAAAAGTTGCCAAGGAACATTACCAAGACCCGAGCAGCGATGATGCCAATTGGGTAGCAGTAGATTTAAAGCCCTTTAAGAAACTTAAAAAGCCCGTTACTTTGGCGCAAATAAAAGCAGAGAAAAAATTACAAGGTATAGCGCTTGTGCGTATTCCTCGATTATCAGTAATGCCCCTTAAAGTTGAGGAGTTCGATTATATTTTAGAATTGTCGGAAGCAAAGAAAAAGTAGCTTTTACCTTAATTTATTACATATTTACGCCTCTTATTTATTGATTTTCTTTACCACATCTGCTTTCTCAATATAACCGGTATTTGACCAGGTTAGTTGTTGACCCTTGTATAGTTGTAGCACAGGAAGCCCGTCAATTTTTAATTCTTTACAAAGCGATTTATTCTCATCAGCATTGATACGAATGACAACAACTTTGTCAGACATCTCTTTTGAAATTTCCTCTAAATAAGGTTTCATTTTTTTGCAAGGGGCACACCAGTCAGCATAAAAATCAATCAATACCAATTTATCCGATGCGAGTAATTTGTCAAATTGTTGTTTGCTCATTCCTGTTGATGCATTGCTATTATCTGTTGTTTCAGGAAGATTGGCCGCTCGCCATTTCATCATACCACCATTTAATTCATACACTTCCTTAAATCCTTCGGAACGCATTTGGTTCGCTGCCGAGGAACTTCTTCCCCCACTTAAACAGTAAACAAATACAGGTTTTGATTTGTCCAAATTGGAAATTTGTTTATCAAAATCATTTCCATTCCAGTTGATGTTTTTTGCATTTTGTATATGTCCGCTTAAAAATTCTTCGGGTGTTCGAACATCTACTATGGGAGCTGTTGACAGTTCTTTTATTTTTTCTGAAAATTCCGTTGCCGAAAGGCTGGATTTCGAGTTCTGTGTTTGCCCATTTGTACAGGCATTGAACAAAATAGCAACACTTGTAAAGCCAATAATAAAGTAATTTCTCATTCTTTTTAGTTTAAATGTTGGTTTATAATTTGTTGGAGATTATTTGCAGAGATAACACCCGACTGGCGCCACTTGATTTCTCCATTTTTAAAAAGTATGAGTGTGGGTACACCTTGAATTTGATAGGTGCTCGAAACTTGCGGATTCTTATCTACATCAATTTTTAAAATGGTTGCTTTATCGCCCATCAGCGTTTTTAATTCTGCTAAAATGGGTTTCATCATTTTGCAAGGACCGCACCACTCGGCTGAGAAGTCTACCAAGGTAGGGGTGTTGCTTTTTATTATTTCTGAAAAGTTTGACATTTTTAGTATTGTATAGTAGTGATTAAAGATACTTTAGATTTTATTGAATTGGAAATTAAACAAGCTGCTTCCGATTTTTGAAGTACCCTTTCGGCTTTTTCTTTGTCGGCTTCTTTTGTAATAACTAAGGTTGGTTCAAGTATAACTTCCGTCATTAAAAATTTGCCCTCCACTTGTTCTAATTTACCTTTTGCTGCGCAATTAAAACTTACAAATTCTAATTTGGAGTTTTCAGCGATAGATAAAAAAGTAGTCATAAAGCAACTGTTTACAGCAGCGGTAAGTAAATGTTCGGGCGACCAAATTCCTTCCATTCCTTTTGGAAATTGTGGGGGAGTGGCTACCTCAATTTTGTTTTGCAGTTCGGGAGATGACATTTCTCCTTTTCTATCCGCTACCCAATTTAAATTTACGTTGTAATAATGTGCTTCCATTTTATTTTGTTTTTATTTCTTCGTATTCAATGTCTTCTATCTTGTTTGATTTGCTTTTATTTGTTGGAACAGCGCAGCCTGTGACTCCACAACAGCCGGTATTTGTAATTGCCTGAAACAAAAAGAATGCGGCAATAATTCCCGAAAGCGTGTCGTGCATTTGAACAGCTTGTATGGCAATAAAAATTCCCAAGGCCAAACGAATCCATCGCATTGCATTCCAACCGGTGAAAAGTGTTTGTTTTATCATTTTATTTTGTGTTGTAAACTGCTCCAAGCACCACCGTTGTGAACCTGGGTAAAACCATTCGACTTTAAAATGCTTTTCGCAGATGCACTGCGCATACCCGATGCACAACAGGTAATAATTGTTTTGTTTTTATCTTTCAACTTATTCAAGTTGTTATTCAGTGCATCCACCGAAATATTAACGGATCCTTTGATGTGTCCACTGGCGTATTCACCTTTGCTTCGAACATCCAATATAATTGCACCTTGTTTTACAAGTTCAGAATAATTTACTTTAGGACCAAAGCCCAATAGTTGTTTTAATGTGTTTATCATAGTATTATAGTGTTTGTGATTGATAATAATTTACATCTAACCAAGATCCTCCATTGTAGCATTCTATGCCTTGTTGGGCAAGATATTGGTGTGCTTGTCCGCTTCTTCCACCTGATGCACAGCACAATACCAATGGGTTACTTAAATTTTTCAATTCTTCCATACGTCTAGGGATTTCCTGCAAAGGAACATTGATGGAACCCATTACATTTCCTGATCTGAACTCTTCAGGTGATCGCACATCTATGATGGTGCCTTTTTTTTCCTTGATGATTTTTTCTATGTTCATTGTGTTTATTTTTTTAAAATGTTAAAGAATAATCCGCCCATTAAAGCTCCATACAGTGTACTGTTCAGTGGCTTTGAAGTTATGGCACAAGTGCCGCTTGAGCAACCTACAAAGTGATAGTATAGGTATCCTCCAATAGCTCCTACTGCTACACCAATAATGGTAAACTTGTTTTTTAGTATGAAATTCATTTCTGAAATGTTTTAACGTCTTCGCTTAAATCAAATACTTGCGAAGTTCCATTTAGATTAGATTTTATGATGCTGCTTCCGGCAGCACTGCGGTATCCGCCTGCACAATGAACCACTATTGGTTTGTGTAAAGGTATTTCGTTGGTTCGCTCTCTTAGCTCGTGCAATGGAATGTGAATTGCATTGGCAAATATTTTATTGCTTTTTGCTTCAGCCTCGCTGCGAATATCAACAATTGTAAAGGCTTCTTCATTCTCTCTCAATTCCTTGCTGTCAAAAAAGTGCATTTGCGTATTTCCAAAATCTGTAGTAAATTCCAATTCAATTTGTTTTTCGTATCCAATTTTAGCTGTGCGTTCAATGAGTGCATTTAGTTCAGTTTCATTTTCAGCAATCAGGTAAAATTTTTCATTCGGATGAATGATACTTCCCAACCAGGTTTCAAATTTTGTATCGTTCATTAAGTTAATGGCATTTTTAAAATGTGCTTTTTTGAATTCGTTCTGAGGACGCGTATCAATAATTGTAAATTTAGGATTAAGCTCATTAGCACAGCCTTGACAGGTAATGGCTTCTCTTTTTGCAACGGACGAAATACTGGTTGAAAAATTTTCTGCTCCTTTTTTATTCACAGCAACATCAAAGGGGAAGTATTTGGGAATAAAAGGTTGGTCTGACAATAGCTGCTTCACAAAATCAGTTTCGCTGCTGTTTTTCAAACTCCAATTACCCGCTTTTTCTTCTCCAATGGTACTAGTAGTGCTTTCACTTAAGCCTTTTCCACATAAACTTCCGGCACCGTGTGCAGGGTAAACCAACACATCGTCCGGTAGGACCATTAATTTGTTACGCAACGAATGATACATTTGCTTGGCTAAACTTTCTCTTGTTGCGGTTATTGCACCTGCTTGTTCTCGTAAATCAGGTCTGCCACAGTCGCCAATAAATAAGGTATCGCCTGTAAAAACAGCTTGTGCTTTTCCCTTTTCATCAATGGCTACAATGCTTATGCTGTCGGGCGAATGCCCCGGTGTATTGATTGATTTTAAAGTAATGTTTCCTAAAACAATCGCGTCACCATCATCAAATGTTTGATGCTGATATTCTGCCTCCACTAATTTACTCACATAAATAGTTGCTCCTGTGGTGTTGGAAATTTCCAAATGGCTGCTTACAAAATCAGCGTGAGGGTGTGTTTCCACTACTGCTGTGATTTTAGCATTGTTTTGTTTTGCAAAATCATAGTAAGCTTGTGGGTTTCTTGCCGGATCAATTAAAGCTATTTCACCTTTGCTTAAAATAGCATAAGAGAAGTGGGCTAAATTCTTGTCTTCAAATTGTTTGATTTCCATTTTGTTTATTTTTAATTTGATAGAACAAAGGTAGTTTGGCAAATATTGCAGCACAGCTACTTTTGTTACACAAGCAAATTATTTTTATTGCTTATCAAAAAACCACATTTTAACCGCAATTACAACCAACATCAATGCAAATGCTTTTTTCAATACATCTGCCGAAATTTGTGTTGTAAACTTTGCACCAAAGTAGCCTCCAATAAAAAAGAAAGCAGCCATAATGATGGCTGCTTTTATATCCACAAGACCTTTTTGGTAATACTGAAATGCAGCCAAGGCACCCACCGGCAATACCATCATCATCAATGCTGTACCTTGTGCCATTTGTTGTGAATAACCCAATAATATTACCAGTGAAGGAATTATTATAATTGCTCCTCCCAAACCAAGTAAACCACTGAGTAGTCCGGCAACTGTACCAATTAAGGTAACGATGACTGCACTTTGTAATTCCATTTTATTTTTCCTTTTTCTTGGTAGATATGCCAAAGGGTAAATACAAAGGGCAAAAGCTCATAAAGCTGGTGAGGATAAATACACCCGCAAGAATTAATAGCACGATTGCTGTTGTTCCTGAAATTTGATTTGTAAAGTATAGTACTGCGATTACAATTGCGACAAGTATTCTTATTACTTTGTCAAGGGTTCCCATATTTGCTTTCATTTGTTTGAGGTTTTAGATTGTTTTTATTTTTAACAATACAAAGGTCAAACAATAAAAGGGGAGGAATTGTGACTTTTGTCACATAAGGGTGATTTTATTTCTGCCCAATTTTACAAGGTTTTCATCTTCCATTTGTTTTAACAAGCGTGAAACCACAACACGAACGGTTCCCAGCTCGTTTGCTATTTGTTCGTGGGTTACATACAGCGTATGACTTTTGGTGAGCTCACACTTCATTTTGATGAAATTCAATAAACGTTCATCCATTTTTTTAAATGCCACAGCATTTACTACTTCTAATAACTCTTCGAAACGTTTGTGGTACAATCGGAAAATATAATCCAACCATTCGGGATACTCCTTTATAAGCAGGCTCACTTTGTCAATAGGAATAAATAGTATTTCGGTTTCTTCCTCGGCAATTGCTTTTACTTTACTTGTATCGTGGTGTATACCGCCTAAAAACGACATAATACAACTTTCACCTGCTTTAATATAATAGAGTAGAATTTCTCTGCCGTCTTCATCTGCACGCATTACCCTTATACTTCCTTTTGTTACAATGGGAATGGCTTTTATGTATGCATTTTCATTTAAAATGATATCTCCTTCGGCAAAGGTTTTTGAAATTCCGAATTCCGATAGTTTTTCGCTTATTTCGGGAATGCTGTTGAATTCTTTTAAGCTGTTTAATTCCATACCGCAAAATTAGGAAATATTTGTTTGGGAAATTAGGCGAATAAATGCCTGCGGATGGTAAATACTATTTACGTCCCTTTCAACTGTCTGCAAGTATTAATTCAGGGTATTCAAATGGTTCAATTGTCTCAGGAGAATTAGGATCGACAGTCCTACTTGTTATTCGTTTACTAATTGTATGAGCTGTCATAAAAGTTTCACTAATCGGTTTCATTAGTTCTTGGATTTCCGTTTCCTTTAAATTAGGGTCAAGCCAAGTTCTTTTTGTCTTTTTGTAAGATGAAAGGCATACGCAATTTTAAATTATGGATTTTCGCCATTAAAGGATTCGCTTCAGTGGTGATAATACTAAAAGTGTTTTTTAGTTCACCTGTCTCTTTATTTACCCAAGTGTCGTAAATTCCAGCGAGGCAAAATATTTCTTCGTCTTTTAATTTAATTAAATAGGGATATTTATTTTTATTGAAGTCACGCCACTCAAAGAAACCCGTAACAGGAATTATACACCTCTGTTTCTTAATAGGTCCGTTGAAAGAGGGCTTTTCAAAGATGGTTTCAGATTTTGAATTTTAATTATTTTTTGAATATTGTTTTGCAAGTTCAGGATTCGGAGTCCACTTTGGTATTAAGCCCCAATTATATAATTGAAATTCATCTGGTTGCTCTGCTGTCAGAATGGGCAAGTCGGGATGAGAATAACCAGAAACAGAATATTTGACTTTAAGTTGTCCTAACTTTTTAGGATAAGTCGCTCCGAGTTTTTTCTCTAAAGTTTTTTCGTCTTTTGTTAGATTGGAAATGTTGTAACACATATTTCTAATATTCTTGTTTAAGGTGATTTCAACCGCTGATACAATTAACGTTTTGCAGCTACAAGAAGTTGGCGATTTCGTAGACGAAAACTGTCTGCCACTAATAAACTTAATACGAAGCACCAATGTTCATTTAACCACAGAACCGCCAATTTCTTGTAGGTGCTGTTAGTTGCAGTTGTTTGTCTTTAGTGTGGTGTGTTTCGCTACTGAATTACAATTTTCCTCTTGAAGATATTCTTCTTTTGGTCTATTGTCAGCACGAAGTAAATACCCGCTTTCATTTCACCTTTCTCTATTATTAGTTGTCTGCCTGTAAAAGTAAATGTTTTAATGATTTTTTCAAGCATGTCGGTTATTGTTATTGTTGTGTTTTTCTGTTCTTCTGAAAACGCGATAGTCGTTTGATAAGTGAAAGGGTTTGGATAAATAGTGAAATTATTTCCAATTAAAAAAGAAACCAAAGAGGTAGTAGTAGATTGTGTTGTCATCGTATCAAGTTGTAATTGCCAGCCGTTGTTTGTACAACAACCCGAATAAGCACCTCGATAGGTCCAATCATAAACATCACCGTTAAAATCTTTCTCAAAATCGCTGTTGGTAAGGAATAATGAATTAGGTGTAAGTGTTCCTTTAACTTGTCCCGCTTGTGGATATAAATTAAGAGTTGCTATGTTAGTCGTTGCCGAAAGAACATAGTTACCTGCACTGGAATAGTTGTCGGTAATGTTATCCAAAATGTTTGTAAAATTTGTAATTGGCGAAGGAGCAAATACTGCATTGCCATAACAATATTGCTGATAAGCATTGTCGGGATTATAAAGACGAATTCCGCCTGATGAATTTAATACCCAAGCTGTATTGTGAAAAACTTTAATGTCTTGCGGACTTACACCATTTTGCGGAGAAATATATACAGCACGAAATCCTGATGGGTCAAAATGGTTTACGAAAATATTTTCATAGAGCATTATGTTGCCTGTTCCCTGAAACAATGCTTCCACAGGATTGTTGTAAAAAAAGTTGCCATAAATTTCATAGTAGTCAATAGAACCAAAACCAGTCAATGGAAACCCGCCAACCAATAAATTAGGTCTTGCATTTCCGCCTGTTGAAGATGTTGAATCTTTAGTAAAAACATTATGTCTGATTATTGTTTTTCCGTTTACAGAAGTACCTGCAAAATTATCGCGAACGGTATCCAGTTGATGTTTAATTTCAATGTTGTAGCCAATGGTGTTCGCCACGTAATTATATTCTATTAACCCATTTACAAAAGGTGCTTCACCCGTTGAATTACCTAAATACATTCCTGTTCCTGCTCCAATAATTCTGTTTTTTCTAATTACCCAATCCCAGGCAGAACATTTTGTACTTATCCCTACAGACTGCTGGTTAAACCCATAATTAATAATATCTAAATATTCAATGGTTATGTGGTGCGCCCAGTTACCAATAGTTCCCTCTGCTTTCACTGCATCCACAAACTGATTTAAACCATCCAACTGCATGTTTCTAATTATTACATAAGAACATTGTGTAATACTCACGGTGTTGCAACAAGCTTGTCCTTGAAAATTTGTTGAATTTCCGTTTCCCATAATAACAATTGGTTGAGCCAATGTTCCATTTCTTCCATTCAACGTCAGGTTATTTACATAAGTGCCTGATGCAAGATTGAGCGTGTCGCCTGCTGTAAGCAAAGAAAGAAAGCTGGTGTAGTTTAACGAGTTTGCGTTAATAAAATTTGCGATTGCCGGAGATGATGTAAATAAGGCCAGACAAAAAACGATGGAATAAATTGACTTCTTGTTCATAATATTATTTTAAAAAATTTACTCTGTATTCGGTTTTCAGCATCCCCATTCGTTGCGTGCGGTCTTGCAATTGCAACTAACTCTGTTATATGTGTGATAAAACTACATAAAACCTACCTTTTTTGGGCGGCTTTATGCAATAAGCGTCACACATCATATCCTAAAAATTAGGCTTCAATAAATACTTATTATAAAAGTCGTTAATTTCTTTCACTGCTTCATCGGCAGTATCCACTATTTTAAATAAATCGAGGTCTTCAACGCTTACATTGTGTTCTTCTTCTAACATAGTATCTTTTACCCATTCAAATAAACCTGTCCAGTATTTTTTACTTACCAAAATAATAGGGAATTTGCCAATTTTATGTGTTTGTATAAGGGTAATGGCTTCAAATAATTCATCCAATGTTCCAAAGCCACCTGGCAATACCACAAAGCCCTGTGCGTATTTAATAAACATTACTTTACGCACAAAAAAGTATTCAAAATTGATAATTTTATCCGTATCAATATGCGGATTGGCACTTTGTTCAAAAGGCAATACAATGTTTAAGCCTACCGATTTTCCACCACCGGCTTTTGCTCCTTTATTACCTGCTTCCATAATACCGGGACCGCCTCCCGTAATAATTCCATATCCTTGATGTGTTAGTTTAAAGGCAATTTCCTCGGCAAGTTTATAGTATTTGTGATCGGGTTTTGTACGTGCCGAGCCAAAGAGGGTAACACAAGGTCCTATACGTCCGAGTTTTTCAAAGGCGTTAACAAATTCGCCCATTATCTTAAACAGTTGCCAGCTGTCTTGAGCACGGGTTTCGCTCCAGTTTTTGTTTTCGAATGCTTCGCGTATTTTTTCTTCTTTGTGCTCCATAAGTGTTTTTTGATTTTAATGCAAAATTTTGCCTCTATATCTTGTTGCAAAGTACAATTTTTAATTAAAAAGTAAAAATGGTTGAAAAAAAGTCATATAAAGAAGCTTTTATCCAAAGTCATTGTATAAATTTACATTTCGTTTATGGGAGAAGTAAAAGTATACCCGATTGTTTATCCGGCCATAAGTTCTGCCGGTTTATATTTATTTACCACCGATGGTGGGGTAGATTATGAGGTTCGTTTTGGACGAAAGCAGAATAATATATTGCACGCTACCGTAGTTTTTGGTGTAACAAATGATGAATACGAAGGGGAGGAATATGTAGAAACCAATAAAGGTGAATTATACAGTGTAATGGCTACTGTTGTTGCCGTTGTGAAAATATTTTTAAAGGAACACCCCAACTTAAAATGCCTTGAATTTACAGGTGTTACCAAGAAGAATGAGAGCGATAAAAAGTCGGGTACCCGCATAAAACTCTATTACCGTTATTTACCTCAAATATTTGATAATACCTGGGTTATAAAAGCAGAGGACAATACCATTGTTGTGAATAAAAAGTTGTTCAGATAAGTAAGGCTTAAAATTTCCCTCCCGATCCGGCTCCGCCAAATTCTCCACCACCAAATTCCGTTGTACTTTCTGTTGGACTACTTTCGGCTTGTTGCGAAAAACTTTGTGCTATAATAAGTGCTTCTACATTTGTTTTAAAGAAGTTGTCCTCGTCTATTTCCTTTTCGAATGTAATCCCCTTTTGAGGTGTTTTTAGGTATTTTATGGAGATGTACGCAATGAGTATCATTATTATTCCTGCAAGGGTAAGTGATACTTCAGGATGACCCAAACTAAAATAGTATTTAAAGGTAAGAGCGGCAGCAGCAATCAAGGCTAAGCCAATCCACAACAATACTTTGTCTTTTCTTTTTAATCCGTAATAAACATATAGTATTGGGACGATTGCTGTTAAAATATAGAACACAATTGCCAAGGGAATATCTTCGCCTTCTTGAAGGTTTAAATTAAAGAATTCAACACTTGATTGACGTATTACATAATAATTACAGGAAATATAAAATACCAGCAATGCCAGGCATTCTATGGCAATGATGCATTGTTTCCAATAAAGCAGTTGTGCTTTTTGTTTGTATTGTTGTGCTTTGAAATAGATGGCTGCAGATAATAACATCAAGGCAAAAGGCATAATCATTTTTGCTATCTCGCCCAATTTTAGAAGCAGGAGGAAAAAAGCAGCATAAAAGCAGATAGCCAATGCTAAAGCTATGAGTGTATCGGCATAACGAATAACAGCGGCAGCAAGTATGGGTAAGGCAATAATGGTATAAAACAATCCTAGATTGTCACCGTAAAAGGAGTCGCCAAAAATTTGTACCAAGGCTGTAAACAAAAAGCCAAGTGCCGAGTACAGCAATGCTTCATCAATTCCTGAGCGGAATATTTTTTTTTCTTTGATGAATACTTCCAATGAAGCAATGCAGCCAATGGCAAAAAAGATACAAGTGAAAATTTGAAAACCACTGTTGTTTACATTGGTGAAAAAATTGAGAAATATAAGGCTGTAAAATCCTGTTGCCGAACCAACAATAAAAAGGGTGAAAATAAATAAGCCCATTTTTATGAAAAATGCAGGGGAGTAAAATTCACTTTTGTACTGTTTCTCTATATCGTTCATTTGTTCTGCCGCAATTAAGTTTCGGGCATACCATTGTTTTGCTTTTTTTACAAGCAAACTGTTTTCGATATAGGTTTTATTATAGGCTATCATTTCTTTATTCCCAATATTTTTTTGTAATAAATAAAGAAGGAGATGATACCTCCACAGGATGCAAATACATAAAATGTACCGAGCAGAAAAGTAAATTCTTCAGCACTTCCCAGATTGTCGAGCCCTGAAAAAATGCAATAGGTAATGCCTATATAACCATAGATAACAGAGAGTAATAAAAATAAAAAGGATTGCTGTTGGATGGCATATCTGATAAAATAAAAACAAAGTCCGGCTAAAAGGATAAAGCTCAATAACTTTAAAGGCTCACTAAACAAAGCGACCAATGTTGCCACAAAAAGCATATTGGACGAAAAGTTATTGTATGTAAAACTAAAATGCTTTTTTATGTTTTTTTTATCGCAATAGTAAGCTGTTGCAGTAATAATGGCACCCAATATAATTGCTGAATAAATAAATGAGCTGCTTGAAAAATCATTGTTGTTGAGCAGTTGCATAGGCGTAACGCTGAGTCCTACCCATCCTGCAAGTCCTGTAATAGCCAATGATAAAACACCTTTGTGGTCGAAAAGATAGGCGCAATAAAAAAACAATACAGTGGGGATAAGGGTTGCGATTCCATAATGCAAACCAAAAAGATTGTATTGGAATTGTATGTATCCTATAAATATACCAAACAGGAGGCAGCCCAGCAGCATTATATAATCAAAAAAGGGCGAAGCGTGATTTGTTTCCCCGTTACTGTAAGGCAGTCGGTTTTTGTAAGTATAATAAAAGCATCCTGCACAAGCTGCTGCTATAATTGCCAATACAGCTTGGTGCCCAATGGTGTCGATATTTAAATAAATTAAAATACTTATTCCTGAGGTGAGCAGCAGTATGCCCAAGTACAAGATGGTTCTTAACTCCCAATGAACAGAAAGAGGCTTGTTCTCCTCGTACAATTGAATTGCCTTCAATTGTTCATCGGTGATAAAACCTTCAGTATGTAGTTTTGTACTTTCGTTCATATTGAATACGCTTGAGTAAAAGTAATTAAAATTGCATAAGTTTGTATTAAACAAATATAACTATGAACAGAATACCTGAATCGGAACTTATACTAAACCCCGATGGTAGTATTTATCATTTAAAACTATCACCGAATGATATTGGGGAAATTATTATTCTTGTGGGCGACCCGGGTCGGGTTGAGCAGGTATCGAACCATTTTCAAAGTATTGAGGTAAAAGTTCAAAACAGAGAATTTGTTACGCATACCGGTATTTTTAACGGTAAAAAAATAAGTGTTATATCAACAGGAATAGGTACCGACAATGTTGATATTGTTATCAATGAACTGGATGCATTGGTAAACATTGATTTGAATAAAAGAGTAATAAAGGAAAATCATTCCTCGCTTCAATTGGTTCGTATCGGAACATCGGGTGCTTTGCAGGAAGATATTCCCGTTGATTCGGTTGTGTTGTCGCTTTGCGGGATGGGATTTGACGGTTTGCTTAATTTTTATGAAGTAGGAAATGAATTTGAAGAAGACATAACACAAGCCTTTATTAAACACAGCAATTGGAAAAGCACCTTGAATTTTCCCTATGTAGTGAAAGGTTCAGCCGAATTGATTGCGAAGTTAAACAAGGATGTTTTTACAGGAATTACTGCTACAGCTTCTGGTTTTTATGGTCCGCAAGGCAGGGTGTTGCGCCTTAAACCTGCTGTAACTAATTTAAATGAGCAGCTAACAGCTTTTAATTACAATGGTTTGCGCATTACCAATTTTGAAATGGAAACATCTGCCTTGTATGGATTGAGTAAATTGTTAGGACACCAAGCAGCTACTGTATGTGCTGTAATAGCAAACCGTATACGTAAAGAGTACAGTAAAAACTACCACAAAACGGTGGACGATTTGATTCGACAAACGCTTGAGAATTTGACGAAATAATTTGCCCTTTTGAAAATTTAGCGTATTTTTATAATAATTCAAATGCCTTTATTATGGATAAGAATGAGATAGATGCATTGATTCGTTTGCTGGAAGATCCCGATGAGGATATTTTTAAGCACATAAAAGATAAGATACTTTCATTAGGAAGTGAAGTAATTCCAGTACTTGAGAGTGCTTGGGAAAATTCATTTGATCATACTATGCAGGTGCGCATTGAAAATATCATTCACTTTATTCAGTACGATACCATCAATAAACAGCTTACCGATTGGGCAAAAAGGGGGGGGGAGGATCTTTTAGCAGGTGTTATTTTAGTTGCTCGTTATCAGTATCCCGATTTGAATGAAGCCAAATTAATGACACACATTGAACGCATTAAGCAGGATATTTGGTTGGAGTTAAACAATAACCTTACTGCTTTGGAAAAGGTGAGGGTTCTGAATCATATCATTTTTGATGTACATGGTTTTAGTGGTAATACCGCAAACTTTCACGCTCCTCAAAACTCATACATCAACAATGTGTTGGAAAGTAAAAAGGGCAATCCCTTGTCGCTTTCGGTATTGTATGCTGTTATTGCTCAACGTTTGGATGTAAATATATACGGTGTTAATTTACCTGAACATTTTATTCTTGCTTATGTAGAAGACAGTCATTATTTACCTGTTCCTGCAAAGAAGGAAGAACCCAATGTGCTTTTTTACATTAATCCTTTTAATCGCGGATCGGTTTTTAGTAAAAAGGAAATAGATGTTTTTTTGAAACAATTAAAGCTTGAACCTTCTAAGGAATATTTTGAACCTTGCTCCAATGTTGACATCGTAAAGCGCTTGATACGTAATCTTATATTTTCGTTCGAAAAATTGGGTTATCCCGATAAAGCAGAGGAGATGAAACGATTGTTGAATGCGCTTTAAGATTGTAAAGGCAATAATTTCCCTTATTGTAACATTGAAAGGATAGCTGCGATATCCAGTTTCTGCTGCTCTCCGCTTTGCATATTTTTTACGGTAAGTTTTCCACTTTGTATTTCATCGCTTCCTACTAAAACCACAAAAGGGATTTTTTTAGCATCGGCATAACTCATTTGCTTTTTCATTTTGGCATTTGCATCGGGATACATTTCTGCATTTATTCCGGCATCGCGCAGTTGTGTAAGCAAGGGTAAGCTGTATTGTTGTTCATTTTCTCCGAAACATACAAACAGTACTTTGGTAGATGCAGCAACCGAAGGAGGATACAAATTCATTTCTTCCAACACATCGTAAATTCTATCGGCACCAAAGGAAATACCTACTCCCGACATATTCGGTAATCCAAAAATTCCTGTTAAATCATCGTAACGCCCCCCACCACAAATACTGCTGCTTAGTGTTCCTGTATTTGCTTTTACTTCAAAAATGGCACCGGTATAATAGTTTAAGCCCCGTGCAAGGGTAATGTCGCATTCCAATGTGGCTTTAATATTGGATGTTTTTGAAACGGTGTTAAAGATATATTCCATTTCTTCAATACCTTTTTTGCCAATTTCGGAATTGGATAAGAGTTGTTTTAGAAAGTTCAATTTCTCGGAGGTGTTTCCTGTAAAAGCGATTAAGGGTTGTAATTTTTCTATGGCACTTGCACTTAATCCGTTTTCCTGTAACTCCTTGTTTACTCCATCAACGCCTATTTTGTCGAGCTTATCAATGGCAACCGTAATGGTAATTACCTTATCCTGCTCACCAATAATTTCGGCAATTCCACTCAGTATT
>CAIMGI010000181.1 GCA_903840505.1 uncultured Bacteroidota bacterium | reverse complement strand
ATAGAACAAACGATCGAAATCATAGATATGTAAAAATTGAAATAAGAAAAGTAATCGAATTTTTAAAGGATTTCAAAATAGCCAATATGCCTGATGCTTTGCGTAAATCCTCAACTATTCAGTATTTAAGATACTTAGCTGACAATAAAGGTATAAAAGAAGCCTACGTGTTTGAAATGAGTTTTGGTGTAGCTGAAGGTAGAAATAGAAGTTTGATAGATGACAAAGGAAATTTGAAGATAAACAATATTTTTTCAGGTCCAGACCCAAAAGGTTTTGAAGTATATCCTGGCGATAAGGGAATCAAGTTTGAGGATTCGCTTTGTATACAAATTCATAAAATAAGAATCAAAGGTGATACACTTTCTGTTAAATGGGGCGGTCAAGTATTATACACTTTAGGTATTTATTATCCCGAAGATTTTGCTCATTCTTTTGTTGGTATCAAAAAGTAAAATGGACTCAATTTTTAAAATATTCCTAGAACTTAAAAAACAATCGTCAGATAATGACGACTGTTTTAAGGTTGGTTCGTTGCCATTAATCAAAAATCATAAGATTGGTGTTTCTCAAAACGAGCAACCAATGTTTTTTATTAAATGTGCAGATTCGGTAAATGTAAAATCAATAGACAGCAACCTTGAATTTATATCAGTTCAATTCAACCGAAAGTGCTTACTTAAAACCACTAAAAATAAAATTGAGGAAGATGTATACAGTATAATTTCACTAAAAACCGACTCCATAGAATTACAAGAATATTTTTTAGAAATAGTTTATCTAATTATAAAAAAGCTATCGGATAAACCACTGCTAAAAGATTTGAAAATTGAAGTGGATACACTTATAAACTTGTTTAGCAAATTCTCAAATCCACCAGTTAAAACTATACAAGGTTTGTGGGCTGAGCTTTTAGTAATTGAACAATCAAGAAACCCCGATTATTTAATTCGTGCATGGCATATCTCTAAAAGTGATAAATTTGACTTTAATGATGGTTCAGACAAGTTAGAAATAAAAAGCACTTCAAAAAGTAGAAGAATTCATAACTTTTCAATTGAACAACTTAATTCAAATGAAAATTCAAATTTAATTATTGCATCTATTTTTGCTGTAGAAACTGGGGTTGGCAAAAATATTTTTGGATTGATTGAATTAATCGAAACAAGGATAAAAGATAAAGAATTGTGTTTTCGCATAAATGAAATAATTGCTCAAACTTTAGGGAAAGATTTTGAGAAATCATTTGATGTATTCTATGACTATCAACTTGCTGTTGATTCTATAAAATACTATTACAGTGAAACTGTTCCTACAATTAATTCAATAAGTATTCCGCCCCAAATAACAAACGTCAGATTTGATTGTGACTTAACAGATATTCAAGACGTGAAATCTTGTAAGAATAAATCGCTTCTACATAGTTCACTTTTCAAAATGTAATTATTGATATGAGAAAAATATTGGCAAAAGAACTAAAGATAAAATTTATTGAAACCTTGAGTGATTTGGTGAATTTTAATTACGAAGACGGGAATCCATTTCTAATTAAAATAGGAACAAAACGATTTTTCATATTTCTAAAAAATTTATCACCTGCATATTTAAAAAACTCACCTGATGTTACACGAGTTCAGTTACCATACAGCGACCATTTCTCAAAAATCTTCAAAGCAGATATACCTTTTATCATACTAGGGTATGATGTTGACAACGACACTTTGGTTTGCTGGAATCCAAAGCACGTTAAACAGCGCTTAAACGCAAAGAGTAATGTTTCTTTATACTCACGTGAATCATTACAAACAAAAGTAAAACCGAATGAATTTAAGTCTGGTTATCTATCAAATGGCGAAAAGATTATCATTTTTAAACGAGTAAGTTTGACAAGTTTCTTTGACAATATCCCAGCTCTTTTTAAAGAAGTAAAAGGGGAAAATGAAGATAAAAAAACAAACATTGTAAGCGAACCTTTGACAGAATATATTACGGATAGATTGCTTGACATTACTGACAAATCCCTAATTCTTGAAATAAAACCACTACTGAAAAAAAATAAAGTTTTAGAGGCAGTTGAAGTTTGTACTCAATTTTACAAAGGCAAATACAAAAGCATGACATTTAAAGACTGGTTTAAACTTGTTAATAAACATTATCAAAAAATCAACCCACAGGCGTAAGCACATTTGCAATTCGCACAAGCGAACGCTTAACCAAAAATTGCAAAAGAGCTTTCACCTTTCCAACCCAAAAGAAAACTTGTTTTTAAAAATTTCCAACGCTTCAAAAAAAATAAAAACCTGACACACCAGCCATACAAAAAAGCACTCGGCAAATGACACAAACGGACGACATAAAAATGGTTGTAACCCACGACAGACATGAACGCCAGCCTATAACAGCACCTACAAGAAATTGGCGGTTCAGTGCTTCGTATGACAGTTTTGTGGTTAATCAAACATTCGTTCTTCGTATGTACATTTGTGGTAAAAATCGCCAACTTCTTGTAGCTGCAAAACGTTATGGGCAAGTTTAAAAAACGACACAGCAGACAGACGCGAATAAATTTTAACTTTGACACTTCTTGACAAGCATTTACAAGCGACAAGAACTAAAAATAAAAAGTGGAGACAAGCAACCACTCAAAAAACAGGGCGACATCGAAAAGCCATACGAGTAGGAAAATTTAAAAATAAATAAAATGAATAATTCAAGAAAAATAATGAAAACACTAATATTATCCCTCCTAACTATGCTTATAATTAGTTGCGGTTCTAATGGAAGTAAAACTGAAGAAAAAAATGTATTAAATGAAGGTACTACGATTGTTGAAAACGGTAAAGGTTTGAATGATACAATACCTTTCAAATGTATTGGTTGTAAAGAGAATTTGTCTTTAGAAATGTTTGAAAAGGTAAAAAATGAGAGTTCTAAAATTGCCAAAAATAACTTAAATAATCCGTTATCTTTTATTCCTCAATCTATGGACATTGTACTCATTAAAGAAGACAGTTTGTATAGTTTTGAAACAAATAAAAAAATTGACAGCGTCATAACTGTTTTAACTACATACAAATACATTGGTCAAAATGCATACGGTACTGAAATGAGTAGCGAGCAATTAATTTCATTTTATTTAGTTAATGGACTAATAAGTGATATTTCAGAAAGTGTAAAGCTAGAAGATTTAAAATTTGAAGAGAAATCAATCAATAGAACACTTTCCTTATCTTACAATACTAGTTTTATAGAAATTATCCCAACTAAAGACAAAAGTTTAATTGTTAAAAGTAGTGTTTCCTGTGTAGATGAAGGAACATGGCTTCTGATTAAATTATTAAATGGAGATGAAATTAAGTTAGTTTCATGGAATGATTTTAATTGTGAAGGCACATCATATTTTAGATGGTTTACAAAACAACAGATAGAGAAACTTAAAGCAAATAAAATAGAAAGTATTTCAGTTGTTGATGATAAATCTGTTGCTGTTATAGTTCCAAAGAATAAAAGTGATTACTTTATTCAACTACTTAATCTTTATAAATAAAAAATAAATTGGATTCAATATTGTTGTTTGTGAAACTGAAATTATCAAAACCAGCCCATAACAGCACCTACAAAAAATTGGCGGTTCTGTGGTTAAATGAAGCTTTGTGCTTCGTATCAAGTTCAGTGCTGGCAGACAGTTTAGTGCTCCGAAATCGCCAACTTCTTGTAGCTGCAAAACGTTACGACATATAAATCCCCACAAATTTTTGCTGCTACTGCTATGCAGATTTTAGCTTTGAAATGCTAAAAAAGTATCAATAAAAATTAAATACCATTTTGTTTAGAATACCAACAAGAAAACATAGAATAAATAAAATTTTTTTATTCCATATCTTTATCGTAATATTGCAATATAATAATTATATAAATGGGCGCCACCAACACAGAAAATTTTACAGACAAACAAAATGCCATTGCAATACTTGCCAAAGCATTGGGGCATCCTGCAAGGGTTGCCATCATTGATTATTTGCTAAAAACAGATACTTGTATTTGTGGTGATATTGTAAATGAATTGCCCCTCGCCCAACCCACCGTTTCGCAGCATTTAAAAGAACTAAAAAATGCAGGTATCATAAAAGGAAGCATTGAAGGCAACGCCATTTGTTACTGTATTGATGAAAAAGCACTTGAAAAATTGCAGGCATATTTTGTAGGTATTTCAAGCAAATTAAACGCGAAAAAAAGCAATTGTTGTTAATCAAAAATTTACAAAAAATGAAACTATCAGAAGTGAAAAACATCCTGCCTACATTAGAAAATGTAAGCTTTGAATTAGAAAACGGGACTTTTGTTCCCGAACATTTCCACGTAACGGAAGTGGGAATGATTAGCAAACATTTTATTGATTGTGGCGGTGCAGTTCGCACAGAAAAAAAGGTGAATTTTCAGCTATGGGATGCCAACGATTTTGAGCACCGCTTAAAACCATCAAAGCTGAGCAATATCATCAAACTATCAGAAGAAAAGTTAGGAATGAAAGATGCTGAGATTGAGGTAGAATACCAAGGTGATACCATCGGAAAATATGCATTGGAATTCAATGGGAAAAATTTCGTTTTACTCTCAACTACTACTGCTTGTTTAGCAAGCGACAGTTGCGGTATTCCACCCGAAAAAATGAAAGTAAAAC
This sequence comes from uncultured Bacteroidota bacterium, assembly GCA_903840505.1. Lineage (GTDB taxonomy): Bacteria > Bacteroidota > Bacteroidia > UBA4408 > UBA4408 > CAIMGI01. The sequence continues at coordinate 4,347 of CAIMGI010000181.1, read as the reverse complement.
TTGGTGATATATCAAACCAAAACACCTGCAAGCCCGGTGGTGGATGTTGCTAAACATTGCTTATGAAAAAATACCTAGCTGAAATATTGGGAACCTTTGCCGTGGTATTTTGCGGTACGGGTGCCATCATCATCAACCAACACACCAACGGAGCAATAACACACGTAGGTGTTTCCATCACCTTTGGTTTTATTGTTATGGCAATGATTTACGCTTTGGGAAATATTTCGGGTGCACATTTAAACCCTGCCGTAACAATTGCCTTTACACTTGCTAAAAAATTTAAACTTAACCAGGTAGCCCCCTATATTGTAAGTCAATTAGTGGGTGCATTTTTGGCAAGTTTAGTACTTAAATATTTATTTCCGGAAAACGAAATATTGGGTGCAACCTTGCCCTCAGGTTCAGCATCTCAATCCTTCATTTTGGAATTTATACTCACATTCTTTTTAATGCTGGTAATTATAAACGTGGCAACAGGCAGCAAGGAACAGGGAATGTTTGCAGGACTTGCCATTGGCTCAACAGTTTTATTGGAAGCAATGTTTGCGGGTCCCATTTGCGGAGCAAGTATGAACCCTGCCCGCTCGCTGGCACCGGCAATTGTAAGCGGCCATACCGAGCATTTGTGGATATATTTAGTAGCAACCATAGCAGGTGCTGCATTGGCTATTCCTACCTGGAAATTTCTCAATCAAAAAGATAAGTAATATGAAAAAAATATTGGTGCTATGCACAGGAAATAGTTGTCGAAGCCAAATAGCAGAAGGATACTTGCGCCATTTTGCAGGAAATAAAGCAGAAGTTTACAGCGCAGGAATTGAAACCCACGGAGTAAATCCAAAGGCAATCGCTACAATGAAGGAGGATGGGATTGACATTTCGCAACATACTTCAAACAACATTGACGAATACAGCAATATTGACTTTGATTTTGTGATTACTGTTTGCGATAATGCCAAAGAACGCTGTCCCTACTTTCCAAGCAAGGCGATAAAATTTCATCAAAACTTTCCCGACCCTGCAAAAGCAACAGGTACAGACGAAGAAATACGGGAGGAGTTTATGCGAGTTCGTGAAATGATTAAAAGCTATTCCCAAAAATTTGTTGCCGATAATTTGTAAAATATAAATAAAGTATGAATAAATTAAAATCACTTTGGCTCACACTAACCGGTAGTTTAAGTTCCGTGTTGCCTATCTTATTTTCTTGCTGCAAAAATGGTGCTTGCATTGGAGTATGCGCAAGTCCGATTACCTCCTTATTTGGAATATCAACTGCGACTATGCTTGCTTCTCCATTGATAAATGTATTGGAACCAATCCTTATAGCCATCAGTGCTGTATCCTTTACCATTTCCTATTATACACTTTACGTATTGCCTAAATACAGTTGTAACACTGGCGATGCTTGCAACTGTGCGCCAAGCGCAAACGAAAAACGCAATACCAAAATTTCAAAATACATATTTTGGATTGGATTAATTGCAAGTATTTCTTTTCTTGGCTATTTTGAATATCAAAAATACTCGGCAAACATAAATGCCGCTAGTAGTTCAAATGCGACTTGCGGTGAAAATCCAAGCTCCAATTGCTGCCCTTCCGATAGTACAGGAGCTATAACTTCCGATACTGCATCTTGCAGCAGCGGTAGCAATTGTTGCGATTCTGTTCCAAGTGAATAAATAAAGCACAGGGCAGAATTTAAATTCCGGAATAAAAAAGAGAAGCAAATAATAGTTATTTTTGACAACCCATAGCTTATAAAATTAAAATGACTAGTCCATTATTGGTAAAAAACACCATCAGTATCAATGCTTCAAAAGCAAAAGTGTGGGATGCTTTGGTAAATCCTGAACAAACAAAAAAATATATGTTCAACTGCGAAGCAATATCGGATTGGAAAAAAGGGAGCGAACTGCTTTGGAAAGGAAGTTACAATGGGAGCCCACTTATGGTTTTTGTAAAGGGCTACATTGCAAACATTGAAGCTGAAAAAAATCTTGCCTACACTACCTTCGACCCAAATAATAAAAGCATTGCAGATATTCCGGAGAATTACCTTACCGTAACATACACTTTAACGGAAGAAAATGGATGCACTACTTTAACGGTTACCCAAGGCGATTACTCGACAGTAGCAGACGGTGAAAGAAGATACAAGGAAGCCTATAACAATGGTGAGGGCTGGAATCCGATTCTTGCAGAAATAAAAAAATTAGTAGAAATTAATATCACGCAACCTTAAAATACAGACAAATGAAAAAAATAATCGTACTTATTCTTATTGCAGGCACACAGTTGCTTTCTTCTTGTGGCAGCGAAAAATTGGATATGGCAGAAGCCAAAAAAACAGCCGAAAGTGCCATTAATTATATGGGCAATAAAAAGTTCGATGATTTGTATAACCTATACACCAACGATTTTGCACACAGCGAAAGAAAAGAAGTAAGGGAAGCAAAAATAAATGAAATAATAACCGTTATTGGTGCTGTTGAAAATTACACTTTAATTGACAGCGTGGCACAAGATAATTTTGGGGAAGAAAGCAATATACTTTTAACGTATCAAGTTAAACACGCCAACCTAACAAGCAAAGAGTTATTTACCATCATTTTAGAAGATGGCAAATACTTAATCGCTAAAATTGACATTCAGGGAAAATAGTTATTCCAACAACTTTTTCAATCGCTTAAAGGATGCTTGATTTTCTTTTATGAAAATGGAGCGGTACACCTTTTGCTTTTCTAAATTGGTAAGGTGCCAACTCAATGAAATATTGTCATTCACTTCATTAAACAGTTGAAAGTCGACCACATCCAGATTGCCCTTAAACCACGAATTAGCATAGCGAATGAGTTCATTTTGATTGTAATCCTGCACCTGAAACATATTTCCATACAAGGAATTAATTGGAGCCGTAAAAGATTGGATAAGTGTTTTATTCGGATTCTTCTCTATTGGTCGCTCTTTGTGCCTATCACGAATTTGCACAAAAACAACACCCGAAGTATTCTCTTCAATCCATTTCTTAAAAACGAATAAAAATCGGATAGACGTTTCCATACCATAATTATCGCGTCCACCGGCATCCAACACTTCAATAACAGGTTCGCTGGGCAATGCCACAAAAGGAGTAATGTAAGGGAATGTGGCACTCATCCGTAAAACACTGCTAAACCGTACACTATCGGCATCTTGTTGTGAGAAAAAACGAGAAAATTCAACACCATCAATTAAAAATTTATTGCTGCACTTTTCACTTACAGCAGTGCTTGTTATGTAAGATGCAAGTTGAGAGCAAACCACCATTTTACGACCGTCATTGGCAATAATGGGAGTAAAAATCATCATTGGGATATGCGCCTCATTTTCGGAAACACGGTAATCGATTAATTTTTTATTGAGCACATTTTGTGTATTCTCATTTAACTTTTGTTCAAAAGCATAACCCCTGTCCTTCTTAAAAACATTATTATTAATTGTAGTGCTTCGCAAACGTAAAAACATATCGTTGGTAGCAATACTCATTGTTATGGGATTTAACATATCAATGGAAATGTTTTTTGCATATTCTTTATCAGCGTAGGATTTAATCTGTTTGTTTACATAACGCAGGTATAGTTCCCGTAAGTAAGCGGCTCCAATCATTCCACCAGATGCACCGGAAATAAGTTGTGTTTGCTTTAACAATTTCCCTCCCGAAACACTGTCGGCATAGGTAAGCGAAAGTATAGTCCACAATGCCGAACGCAAACCTCCCCCACTCGTATTTACAATTACCAATTTGGGTTTATGAAGAGAATCGGAAGTAGTATTTTTCGCTTTCCATTTTTCAAGTATTTCCAAAGTGTGTCTAATATCACTATTTTGCAAAGTGGAATCGCTGTTATAGGAAGCTAAATTTTGATAGGTATAGCCAGCCTTTTCTCCCATATAGTTTAAGCCATAAGCACCACTTTTGCTGTTAAAAAAATTGGATGCAAACAGTGCACTTATTAAAAACAAAAACATAATTAAAACCGTTGACGACCAACCGTGCAGCCAATTATGAATAGCAGACGTGAGCATTAAATACATCGTAAACAACAACAATAAACTGGCACCCGCAGGAATTTCAAATAACTTATTTTCTCTAAATAGACCCAATAAAATAAGACTCACAAAAACTACCAATTCAAAAATAGCAGCATTTCGATGGTTCTGTTTAAAAACAGCTTTAAGCATTTCCTTTTCGTAATGATCCACATTTCGGGCAAGTTTAATACGGGTAAAGCTGTTGATATAGGTTTCAATGTGCCAGTCTCGGTCTTCCTTTACTTGAAGACTTTTCCATTCCATATTTTT
>CAIMGI010000180.1 GCA_903840505.1 uncultured Bacteroidota bacterium | reverse complement strand
TTGTTCCATTGACATCAAGTAAATATGCAGGGCTTGTCTGACCAATACCCAATTGGCCACTTGAATTAATCCTCATAGCCTCCTTTAAACTGTAATTCCATTCGTTTCATATCTGCACTAAACAGAATGTCAATCAGCGTGGAACGTTTTGTTGGTTTTGTTACAACCCAAAAATTTTGAACTTTACTCATATTGTGTTAGTCGTTTTACTATACCACGACAAAAGATTTTAGTTAATAATTAAAACCACATTTGGAAATATGCCAGCCCATAACATTGGGTTTGCAAAAGCGGTGGCTTATCGCTTCGTTTGACATTTTTTGCTATCTTTAACATTGGTTCTTCGTTGGTAGTTTGGTGGTAAAATCACCGCCTTCGCAAACCCAAAAAACGTTAGCAGTCATTTAAAACAGAACCATATGAACAGACTTATTATTTTATTGACACTGTTATCGAATATAGTTTTTGCGCAAGAAAACTCGAACATAGACAAATTATATAAAAGTAAAGATTCGGTTAAGAGACAGATTAAATCACTCGAAGATACTTTAGTTAAGATCGATAATGCGATTGCAAACGAAAAAGCAAAACAGTTTTTAAAAAATAGCGCTGGACAGACAATTTATGGTACAACTACTCCCGGAGCAAAACTAAAGAAATCACCTGACCCAATAGAGTCTCCTTTTATGACATTTTCAACCGCAACGAAAGTGAGAATTTTAGACTATTCGAATGGTTATTTCGGAATTAGGGCTGACACCGCTTATGGTTATATGAACGAATTGTGGATAGTAAAGGATAGCGCTGTAAAGAAATTTTATGACGCAAAAATTCTCGGAGAGAATATGCTAAAAAACTTGGCTTTAGAAAAAGACGAGCTAGAAAAAAAGAAACAAGAACAAAGATATATTAAAGCATGGGGCAAGGCCAAATATGACAGAGTCAAGCGGGGTGAGTATTGGATTGGCATGACTAGAGAAATAGGGATGTTATCCTTGGGTTACCCAGACAAAATAAATAGCACGGTTGGTTCATGGGGTGTTCATGAACAATGGGTTTATAAAAATGGCACGTACCTGTATTTCGAAAACGATATTTTGACATCTTATCAACATTGAGACTATCTTACTAATTAAACGCCTGCTAACAGCGCATTGGGTTCCATTGGTCTGAAGTGGTTTCGCCCAACATTTTTTTAACGGCAGAAAAATAATTTGGTTGGGCTCAGGTACTTTACTCCATTTATTAAGCATTGTAGCAGCCGACACTTAATCACATTAATTACCTCAGTTCCAAATGCGCAAACCTTTAGTGCTAATAAGCTTGGCCAATTCTTTGTAAACGAATTGCCACTTGACAAAAGGCATTCTGTCCGAAATTTTTCTTATCGCCATTCGACCATATGTTCGAAATGCAGAAGCATCCGATAAAATACCGTTACCTTTAACAGAGGTCGTGCAAAAAACTTTGGCTATGGCATTGACTTTATTTTAAATCTTGTTACATTTATACTAGCAAATAACAATAGCTAACAAGGGGTTTGCGGTCATTGTAAAAAAACAAAGCGACATAAATTAAAAATAATGATTGTATCAATAACAAAAATAGAGATAAGTTCATATTCAAAACTTATTGCTTTTTTTAAATTTAATGGGCAAATTATAAATGACTTAAAGCAATCAAAATGCAAAAAACATAAAATAACTTTCAGTTGGAATTTGAAAGATTGGTACACAATGACCTTATGGCTAAATGAAAATGACATTAACGAATTTTATCGTAATGGAACACATTTAGAAGCGATGAAACAATCTAAAATATTTTCTTCTAAAATTCAATCAACGCGCATACATAATGAGGATTTGATAAGTTGGAAGGAAGCAAAAAAAATTTTGAGAACAATTAATTACGTGAAAACAACGAACTGCTAACAGCTCCTACCGTTAACATATTACATAAATATATTTAGAGTAATGAAAACGATAGAAAACATAAGAATAAAAGCAACAATTAATAAAGTCTTCGATTATATTTCTGTACCTGAAAAACAAAAGCTTAGGCAATTTTGTAAACAGAGAATTTTCGATTTTAACAATTTCAAAAACAAAAATGAATATGCTTGAAATAAGACCAATTTGCGAAAATTGTGCAAAACCACTGCCTAATGATAGTAACGAGGCGATGATTTGTACTTATGAATGTACATTTTGTAAGGAATGTGTAAACCAAATTCTTGAAAATGTTTGCCCAAATTGTGGAGGCGGTTTTGAAAACAGACCAACAAGACCGAACATACTTCTAACAAAAGACCCTGCGACAACAAAAGAACATTACAAACCAATTGACAAAGACGCATTCAAAATTAAACTTGATAAATATAAAAATACAGAACCAAGAAACAGATAAAAAATACTGAGCCGCTAACATTGGTTTGGCAAAAGTGGGGCTTTAGTACTAGGTTGCACATTGGTCCTTTCTAAAGCAAATAGACTTAAAAAATCAATATAAATGAAAACTTCTTGGGTCTGGGCATTTGAATACAAAATCCAAGTCCGCACTCAATGTAGAAGAAGAAATTATTTTCCCCTTTACCTCACATTTCTCTGCATACTCAATATTGTTTTGTGCATTTATTACTTCAGCCTTTGTAGGATGCAATGGTGCAACAACATTGTATAACTTAGAGTTTAATTGCTTTTCCATCATTTTTTCAACTACCAAGCAAATATCTATGTAATGTATGTGATTAACGGCAAAGTCTAAATTAGCTACTTTATAATTGCGCAAAAGTCTTTCATCTCCCATCAATCCTGCCAATCTCAAAATATTTACTTGCGGATATTTTTCTTTTATTATTCTTTCACCCCAAACAGCGTCTGAAGATAGATCCTCTTCTAAAAACACCTTATCAATGTTGGGATAAACCCCGGTTGAACTCATAAAAAATACCTGGCCTTTAAAATCCCCTAAAAATGAAAATAAATTATGAGCTCTGTTACTCAATGAACCCTTCTCCGAAAATGGGACTGTAATAATGATAATATCTAAAGTTGAGAGTGCCTCCCATTGTGCTAAATCTTTTAATATCTCATTATCTGAAAAGTTAACAAGAGTAGGTTTAAATCCCCTTGATGTTAATTTTCCCATTTTATCTTGGGTAGATGTAGTAGTATAAACTTCATATTGTCCAGAAATATATTCAGCAATTCTATATCCAAGCCAGCCGCAACCAATGATACCTACCTTTTTCATAATTTCATATTTATGGAAAATAATTCAACGAAAATAGAAAAATATTGGATGGCTTTTTATCAATTTTCAACAATATATGCGCCATCGCACTATGTGTAGCAATAAAAATAAACCATTAAACTTGTTATAAAATAGCAATGAAACAGCAACATTAAAAAATTGTATATTTGATTTAAAACAATGGCACAATGAAAGCACAAGGCAAAACCGTTACCGAAATTTTATTAAACCTGCCTGAGGATAGGCTTGAACCCTTTAATAAACTGCACGATGTAATTGTAAAAAACCTTCCCAAAGGATTTGAACCGGCTATTAGTTATGGTGGCCTTGGTTATGTGGTGCCACATAAGCTTTACCCTGCCGGTTACCATTGCAAGCCCGAAGAGCCACTACCTTTTGCAGGTATTGCCTCGCAAAAAGGTTCCATTAACTTTTACCATATGGGGATTTATGCTAATCCAACATTGTTAAAATGGTTTGTGAGCGAATATCCTAAACACAGTAAACAAAAACTGGACATGGGTAAGAGTTGCGTACGTTTTAAAAAGATGGAAGAGATTCCCTATAAACTCATTGCTGAATTAATGAAAAAGATGAGTGCTAAGGAATGGATAGAGATGTATGAGAAAAATTATGTGAAGAAATCGAATGAATTGAAAAAGAAAAAGGAGTAATATGACTCAAGCTCAATACGAAATAATTTTATACGTTGCCGACCAGCAAAAAAGCAAAAACTTTTATGCAGCTATCCTTGGAAAACAAGCTACGCTGGATGTGGCGGGTATGACAGAATTTATTTTGAGAGATGGATTGAAACTTGGCCTAATGCCTGAAAATGGCATTGCCAAAATTTTGCAGGATAAAACTCCGCATCCAAACAGTGGAAATGGAATTCCCAGGTGTGAGTTATATATATTATTGGAAAACATTGAGGAGGTATTTAACAAAGCCATACAGGCAGGTGCAACAGAAATTAGCCCCATTCAAGACAGGGATTGGGGCGACAGTGTTGGCTACCTAGCTGATTTTGACGGACACATTATTGCTTTTGCAAAACGAATCTAAAATGGGAACAAGCTATATTTACGAAGACAATTTAGAATCGGAACGGCTTATTACCAGAAAGCTAAACGATAATGACATTGCTCCTTGGGCAGCGTTTTTTGCAGACAAAGAAGCCGTGGAATTTTTACCAAATTTTGGTTTCACTTCCAACTTAGAATGCGCAAAACACATGATAGAAAAACAACTGTTGCGTTACACTGACAAGCGTTTCGGACTTCAGGCACTTATTGAAAAGAAAACAGGGAATTTTATTGGTGTATGTGGACTGTTGGCACAAGAGGTAGATGGAAAAACTGAAACAGAGGTAGGCTATCATATTTTAAAAAAATATTGGGGACAAGGTTTTGCTCCCGAAGCGGCAAAACTATTTATAGAATATGCTTTCCAAAATAAATTAACGCCCTATGTTATATCTGTTATTGATGTAAAAAATAGTAAGTCGCAACGCGTAGCAGAAAAAAATGGCTTGACAATTGAAAGACAAACCAAATGGTTGGACGATGAGGATGTTTATATTTACCGAATTGATAAAGAGAAGTGGAAATAATAACTATACCGTCATCTCCTTTTTAACAAACTCAACAATCTCTGGAAAGAATTCAGCAAATTCCTTTTCGTATAATGCATAATCCTGTTGCAAATAAATAACACCCTTCTCCATTCCAGAAACAAATTTTGTTCTCCGCGACAAGCCATTCAAGGTACGTTGTATACCCTCAAAATGTGCGTAATTATACAACCAATTGCCTTTTATCATATAGGGCAGCATAAACTTGCTGTGTTCGGGCAAATGATGCGTGTTGCGTTTCATCAAGGCATACACATCTTGTGCATAAATATCCAAGGAAGTGGGATGGTAACTATTCCAATTGGCGGCTAAAAAATGATCGTAAAAAATATCCATCAGCACACCCGAGTATTTATCGAAATGAGGAACCAAACGCCTTTTACTTTGTAAAAAAACGGGATGCGAATCGGTGAAGGCATCGATGCTGCGGTGCAGTTTTATACCTTTCACAACTTGAGGGTGGAAGCCTTCAAAATTACTTCCTTTTACAGCATCGGCAATAAAATTACCAATGAGCAGCTCTTCCGAATTGCCCGACAAATATAAGTGTGCAAGAAAGTTCACAACAATTATTTAGCAATAAGGACAAACTCTGTTCTTCTATTTTTTGCTTTCCCTTCATCGGAACCATTGTCGGCAATCGGTTTTTTATCACCAAAGCCTTTAAATTGTATGCGCGATTTTGGAACACCATATTGCATCAACACATCATAAACCGTAAATGCTCTGTCGGTTGATAATACCAAATTGGTATTGGGATTCCCCACATTGTCGGTATGCCCTCTTATTTCAACGCGTATACCTTCATTCTTTTTCAAATAATCGGCAAAGGATTGCAATACATTTTTACTCTCGGTAGTAATGTCGGCAGAGTTGGTATTGTAATTAATATCGTTGATGGTATAAGCACTGCCTATTTCAAGCGGCTTTACGTCAAAATCTACTTGAATGGGTTTCATTACTTCATCACTAGTCTTTATGTATTTTGAAGTAAAAGCATAATTATCCTTTTCAACACTCATAATAACATCTTCCTTTTCCATTACAGCAATTACTCCAGCATATTCTCCGGTAAGTGTATCTACATCCACCTGCACCGTTTTTTTTGAGTTCACCGTTTTCAATTCTATTTTAGCGCGGGCCGGTGAACCGTTCTCATCTTTCAACACACCTTTTGCAAAGAGTATTTTTTCGGGACGCGCTTCTTTGTACAAATCAAAATAAAAAACATCGTAGCCCCCTGCCCCTTTTCCTTTTATCTGATTGGATGAAAAATAACCTTTGTGGCCATCGGTACTCACAAAAAAACCAACCTCATCTTTGTCGGTATTAATGGGAACACCTATATTTTTAGGAGTTTTCCATTGATTGCTTGTATCCAACTTGGTGTAAAAAATATCGTAGGCTCCTACTCCTGGATGATAATCGGATGAGAAATAAAGGGTTTGACTATCGGAATGTACAAAGGGTGATTTTTCATTTCCATCGGTATTGATAACATCTCCTACGCTCACCGCTTGCCCCCACTCGGCATAAATAGAGGCTCGTTCGGTTTTATAAATATCCATTGAGTTTTTTTTGCTGTCGGCACGTGCTGTAGCGAAATACAATATTTTACTGTCGGCCGAAAGGGTTGGTTGTGCCTCCCAACCATCCTCAGTGTTTACATTTGGTCCTAGGTTACGCAAATCACTCCATTTATTATCCGAAAAATCTGAAGTGTAGATGTCGCAATTCATTTTGCCTTTCATTTTGCCTGTTTCAATAGGTTTACAAACGGTAATAAACATATGCTTGTTGTCGAGCGAAAAAGTTACACCACCATAATTATCGCCCACATTAAAGGGGAAATCCAATGCTCTTGCACCGGCAAATTTTTCGCCTTCGCGCTTTTCAAAAGTAAATTCCTCTATTTGTTTTGGCACCAACTCTCCCCTTCCTTGCTTGGTATATTTATGGGTATAGTAAATCTGATCGTTATCGGGCGAAAGCATTGCCAAGTATTCATCCTCAAAAGTACAAACACCGGG
>CAIMGI010000179.1 GCA_903840505.1 uncultured Bacteroidota bacterium | reverse complement strand
AACTCAAAGAATGTGAGAATGGATATCAGTAATTTATCAGATGGAATGTATTTTGTTACAGTAAAATCAGATAATGAATTGAAGCAAGTGAAAATTGTGAAGAACTAACAATTCGTTTTTTCAAGGTAAAAGGCTCACGATTTTCGTGGGCCTTTTCTTTTTTAAGAGGAAAAATTAATAAACAATATTAAGCTTTGTTTGTTACTGTTTTTGAAAAGATTAACTTCTGTCTAATTATTATTACCTTATATTTGCTAAATAAAACTACAAATGGCTATACTTATTTTTTTTCTTCTGCATTGGTTTCTTTCATTGTTTTGTCAAACCTTTTTTCTGCATCGATACTCTTCTCATAAAATGTTCTCGATGAATAAATTTTGGGATCGCTTTTTTTATTTTTTTACCTTTATTACGCAAGGCGCTTCTTTTCTAAATCCTCGAGCTTATGCTATTTTGCATCGAATGCATCACGCATACAGCGATACGGAAAAAGACCCACATTCACCTGTTTTTGTAAAAGATGTTTGGGGTTTAATGGTTAAAACAAAAAATGTTTACCAACAATATGCTTTGTACAAAGTGGAGCCCGAGCCTCAGTTTGTAGACCGTTATCCTACTTGGCCCTTGATTGATAAAATAAGCGATATGTGGATAGTAAGAATAAGTTTTGCTTTAGCATACATTGCTTTTTACTATTATTTTGCCACCTCTCCTTGGTTGTATTTATTATTACCTATCCATTTTTTAATGGGTCCTATTCACGGTGCTATTGTTAATTGGTGCGGACATAAATACGGTTACACTAATTTTGATAATGGCGACCACAGCAAAAATATGTTACCAATGGATTTTTTAATGATGGGAGAACTGTTTCAGAACAATCACCATAAGAGTCCCAATTCGCCAAATTTTGCCAAAAAATGGTATGAAGTAGATCCTACTTATCCAATAATGCTTTTCTTAAATTGGACAAAAATTATTAAACTCAGGTAATGCACTCTTACATCGTTCCACTCGTTTCTTTCGCTTGTGTTTCTCTTGTAATGATAGTGGTGTGGATTTGGGCTTATCGCATAAAAAATGCGGGAGTAGTAGACATTTTTTGGGCATTTAACTTCACCGTTATTGCTGCTGTAATTTGGTTGATGGCTGAAGGTTATGATGCGAGAATAAAAGTCGTGTGTATCTTATCGGGTTTGTGGAGTTTGCGCTTGGGAATTTATTTACTTAAACGAGTAGGCTCACACTTAGATGTTGAGGAGGGTCGTTATAAACAGCTGAGAGAAGAATGGGCGCCAAATGCCAATCGTACATTTTTCATTTTCTTTCAAGCTCAAGCACTATCAAATGTTTTTTTAGCAATCCCCTTTTTTATTACAGCAGCGAATACCGATGCATCCCTAACAATGCTTGAATATTTAGGGGCTAGTTTATGGTTTGTATCAATTGTTGGAGAAGGAATTGCAGATTGGCAGCTAAAAAAATTCAAAAGTAATCCTGCAAATAAAGGAAAAGTATGTGAGTATGGTTTATGGAATTACTCGCGACACCCCAATTACTTTTTTCAGTTAATGATATGGATATCGGTGTTTGTTTTTGCTCTTTCGAGTCCATACGGATGGATATCAATTCTTTGCCCTATAACGATAGGTTATCTCATTTTCAAGGTAACGGGTATACCAATGACTGAAGAGCAAGCTGTTCGTTCAAAAGGACAATTATATATCGATTACCAGAAAACTACCAGTGTTTTCTTTCCTTGGGTTAAAAAAGCTAACTAGAAAACCGTTATTGCTATTTGTGAGTATATAATTTAATTTCTATCAACAACCAATATCAACTATGTGGTACGACTCACTTCTAGAAAAAAATAATATCCCCGATTTTTTAATCCGACAAAATATTCGAAAGCTACTTGCACAGCGACTTAAGGATGAGGATGCAGGAAACGTAGAAGCCAATCAGGAAAAAATAATGCAATTGATTGTTGAGTTAAAAAGCTCACCCATTGCAATAAACACAGCGTATGCCAATGAACAGCATTACGAAGTTCCTACTCAGTTTTATCAATACTGTCTAGGAAAACACCTTAAATATTCAAGTGGTTATTGGAAAGAAGGGGTAAACGACATTGATATATCGGAACGTGATATGTTGGAAATTACTTGTCAGCGTGCAGAACTAGCTGAGGGTCAACAGGTGTTGGAACTTGGTTGTGGGTGGGGTTCCTTGTCTTTGTATATGTCGGCTAAATTTCCTAAAAGCACATTTACCGTTGTGTCTAATTCAAGTACACAAAAGTTACACATCGATGAACAAGCTTCCCAGCGAGGAATAAAAAATCTTACTGTGGTGACGGCAGATATGAATACATTTTCCATCGAAAAAAAATTCGATAGGGTTGTATCCGTTGAAATGTTTGAGCATATGCGAAACTACGAAAAACTGCTTGCTAAGGTTTCCTCTTTTTTAAATGAGAATGGAAAATTATTTGTCCATATTTTTACACACAAGGGTCTTGCTTATAAATTTGAAGTAGTGGACGATAGCGATTGGATGAGCAAGTATTTTTTTACTGGTGGCATTATGCCCAGCGATCATTTATTATTGTACTTTGATACGCATTTTAACATAGAACAACATTGGCGAGTAAGTGGAATGCATTACAGTAAAACATCGGAAGCTTGGTTACAAAATATGGATAAACACAAAACGGAAATAATGCCACTTTTTGAACAAACCTATGGAAAGGAGGGCGCTTTAAAGTGGTGGGTGTATTGGCGCATTTTTTATATGTCTTGCGCTGAATTGTGGGGATATAACGGTGGCGAAGAGTGGATCGTGAGTCATTATTTATTCCGAAAAAAATAATGTTGCGACTCCTGCTTACGGCACTCTTTTTTCTATTGGCACTGCTGGTTATTTTTCGGGCGCCAACTAATTTTTTATGGCGTGTATCGGTAGCTATAACAGAGTTTCCATATTTTTTTATAATTGCTTCAATGCTGCTTTTAATCTGGAGCTTTTGGGCTGTCAACTTTAAAGTAACATCAATGGTATTGAGTTTTTTATCGTTCACACTCTATTCACTTCCTGTTTTAAATGCGTACCAAAAGAGTGCTGCTTTGCAACGAGATTTACTTATTGCACTTAAAACATCAGAAGCGAAAGCAAATAAGAATCAATTAGAAAACCCTTTTGCTTTTTGGAAAATGCTTAACGGTATTGGAATGGAGAATGCCACTTGCGATGCGATGGACTATAATACAGGTGCTGAAAGAAAATTGACATTGGATTTTTATGCTGCCAATACAAAAACAAAAGCACCTTGTGTAGTTGTTATACACGGGGGGTCTTGGGCTGAAGGCGACAATAAGCAATTGCCGGATTTGAACAGTTATCTCGCCAATTGTGGTTATAACGTTGCAGCCATTAATTATGGTTTGGCACCAATGTGTAAATGCCCAGTGCCTATTGATGACACTAAATTAGCGATTGAATATTTAATACAGCATTCCGAAAAATTACGCATTGATACAAACAATTTTGTTTTGTTAGGGCGTTCGGCAGGTGGACAAATAGCATTGTTAACAGCCTATACTTGCAACAATCCAAACATTAAAGGAGTAATTTCATTTTATGCTCCTGCCGATATGGTTTGGGGGGCACACATTACAGGAAACCCCTGGGTGCTTAATACCGATAAGGTGTTAAACGATTATGTGGGTGGCAGTATTAAGGATGTTCCCGAAAAGTATGTTGCAAGTTCACCTATTGAATTTGTAAATAGCTCATCAACACCAACCTTGCTTATTCACGGTGAGAATGACGCAATGGTTGCTTTTGAACACAGCACTCGCTTGCAAAAAAAGCTCAACGACAATAAAGTCCTAAACTATTTACTCAACTTACCATTTGCTACACACGGCTGCGATTACAATATTAACGGACCAAGCGGACAGTTGAGTACTTATGCCATTGAACGATTTATAAAAAGCGTGGTAAAATAAATATGGAAAAAGTAGCCATTATAGGAACCGGAATAGCAGGAATGGGCTGTGCACATTTTTTGCAAAAGGAATATACACTAACACTCTACGAGCAAAACGATTATGTGGGTGGACACACAAATACACTTGCGCATAACGAAGATGGCACTGATGTATATATGGATACAGGATTTATGGTGTTCAATTTTGAAACCTATCCTAATTTGGTGAAGTTGTTTAATGAAATAAAAGCACCGATTAAAAAAACAGATATGTCCTTTAGTGTGCAGCATATTCCAACAAAACTGGAATATTGCGGTTCAGGCTTAAGCGGACTTTTTGCACAGCGAAAAAATATTTTCAATGTGCGCTATATAAAAATGTTGATGCAAATAAGCAGATTTAATACTGAGAGTTTACGCATTGTAGACGACCCTGCTTACGCAAATTATTCCTTGGGGCAGTACATTAAAGAATTTGGTTTTGGTGACGATATGTTATGGAAGTATCTTATCCCAATGAGTTCTGCAGTATGGTCTACTCCAATGGATAAAATGCTTGATTTTCCTGTAATAACCCTCATTCGTTTCTTTAAGAATCACGGATTTTTAGGTCTTAACAGCCAACATCAATGGTATACTTTGGAGAAGGGAAGCCAATCGTACAGAGAAATTTTAATAGCTCCTTTCAGAAATAATATTCGTACCAATTGTGCTGCATTAAAAGTGCAACGTGAAAATGGGAAGGCAATCATTACCGCAAGCGATGGCACAATTGAAAGCTACGATAAAGTTATATTCGCTTGTCACGCTGACCAAACCTTGAAAATAATAGATTCACCTACATCGGATGAAAAGCGATTGCTTTCACCTTTTGTGTATCAAAAAAATGTTGCCACAGTGCATACCGATGAATCCATTATGCCCAAAACAAAAAGTGTTTGGAGCAGTTGGAACTACCGCATAGAAGAGCAAAATAAAAAACTGCTTCCAAGCACAATATACTGGATGAATAGTTTGCAAGGAGTTTCCAATAGAAAAAATTATTTTGTGTCCATTGCAGCTCCCGAAGGAAGTATTGATGAAAAAAAGATTATCAAAAAAATAGAGTACGAGCACCCTTTGTTTGATGTTGCTGCTATTAATGCACAAAGGGAATTAAGTTTACTAAACAGCAGCGGTCCGCTTTATTACTGTGGCAGTTATTTCAAGTATGGCTTTCACGAAGACGCTTTTGCTTCGGCAGTTGGTTTGTGTAAGGGATTGTTAGGGGATAAAATGAAGGCTGGCTGGTAAATATTGGTTATTACCCCGATTAATTTAGGTAATAACCAATAATCAACTAATTACTTTTTAATAATAACAGAATCCTTCTTTATTATCACTTTCTCTTTGCAGCAAGATTTCCCCATTTCGCCTTCAGAGCATTCTTTTTCCATTTCCATACAACATTTTCCACCATCCATCACACATTTTCCATTCTCCATATGGCATTTTTTACCGTTCATCATCGAACACTTTTCATCGTTCATTCCACCCATTTCGCATTTCATTTGCTCACATCTTTCCATTTTACAATGCTTGTCTTTTTTTGATTTTTTGCATTGCTTGGTTTCGCAATTTTCAGCACAATGTTTCATGCACATACGCATAAGCATACAAGCTCCCCCACCAAAAAAATTAAGGAACCCTACGATGATTACAAAATAAGAAACGTATTTAAACGATCTCGAAAGATTTTCTTTTTGCGTTTTCGCAAGTAAGAACATTCCGGCTACAATAACCAGTAATGAAAAGGAGGCTGCTATTAATATCATAAGTTTTATATTTTTTTAAAGTTTAATTGTTTGTTTTACCAAAGTTACAATAATTTACCTAAACGCGAAATGGTTTTTGAGACACTGTACTTCCCTTAAAATACGTAAATTAGCCATTTAATTATTAAAAAATTGACTAACTCCCATCTATACAAAGCCCGCGTAATGCATCACCGCTTGGAGCCGAAAAAGCATAGCTTCCACTATGATATTTTTATGTTTTATCTGGATTTGGATGAGATTGAAATGCTATCGAAAAAATTGCGTTTTATGAGTTACAATCGCTTTAACTTGTTTAACTACAAAGACAGCGAACACTTGCAATTGCCCCGTGAAAATCCAGATAAAACAAAAACAACCAAACAACACATTACGCACTTTTTAAGTGAGAATGGAGTGGAAATAGGTAAAGGCAAAATTATGCTGCTTACAGGTTTAAATACGCTGGGCTATAATTTTAATCCTGTTTCGTTTTACTATTGCTTTAATGAACAGAATGAAGCCATTTGTGCCATAGCAGAAGTGAGCAATACCTTTAAGGAAATGAAGCCGTATTTTTTATCGAAGGAACAATTGAACGAAGGGGTTTTTAAACTCAATACCAAAAAACATTTTTATGTATCTCCTTTTTTTGACCACGATACCAATTTTGATTTTAACTTGCCACTCCCTGGTGAAAAACTCAATATTCGTATTGATGATTACAAGGACGACAAGCGCATTTTTATTAGCACCTTAACAGGTGAAAAAGAGGCGCTTACCGACAGGAAGTTGCTCGGGTTTTTCTTGAGCATACCATTTGTATCGCTTAAGGTAATTACCCTCATCCATTGGAATGCGATGTTACTTTGGTTAAAAAAAATTCCCTACCGAAAAAAGGGTGAACACCTTGAGTTGCAGAAAGAAGTTTTTAATGCCTATAAACAATAAGCCAATTTTTGTGTTTAATCCATATATGCTCAATTTTCGTAGATTGATAAAAAAGTATTAATTTGCATCACAGTTTATGAGTACAATAGCCCTCACACATAAAAAATCATTTTACGAATCCATCGTCATCGATATGTTGGAGAAGATGCCTTATGGGCGGATGAACCTAACATTGCCCAATGGCGAGCTCATCTCAATTGGCAATGGAGAAGGCGATTTTATTAGCAGCGCAACCATAACTCACCCCGATTTTTTTAAATATTGTGTATTGTATGGCGACATCGGTTTTGGCGAGGCTTATGTAAAAGGACTTTGGGAAACCGATAATATTACCAATGTTATAAAGTGGTTTTTGTTAAACATTGAATATGTTCCTTCTGTTTCGGGAAGCAAAACCCGTTCAGTGGCATTAAATATTTTAAAATTTTTTAATAAAATATACCATTTTAAAAGAACAAACAGCATAGAGGGCTCTCGCAAAAATATTTCGGAACACTACGATTTAAACAATGATTTTTTTGCGCTGTTTCTTGACCCAACAATGACCTATTCCTCAGCTTATTTCAAAGAGCAAGGAATGAGTTTACAGGAGGCGCAAATAGCAAAATACGAGCGTTTGTGTAAGCAATTACAACTTAAGCAAAGTGACCACGTATTAGAAATTGGTAGTGGCTGGGGTGGCAATGCCATTTATATGGCAAAAAATTACGGTTGCAAGGTAACTACTGTAACTATATCGGAGGAGCAGTACAAAATGGCGAAAGAACGTGTTGAGCAAGAAGACCTGTCGGATAAAATTTCGGTTCAGATGAGTGATTACCGCTATTTGCAAGGAAAATTTGATAAAATTGTTTCCATTGAAATGTTGGAAGCAGTAGGACACAAATTTTTAGATGTGTATTTTAAACGTTGCCACGAATTACTGAAAAAGGATGGTATTTTAGCTATACAAGTAATTACTTGTCCCGATTCACGCCACGATAATTTGCGTAAAGGAGTTGATTGGATACAGAAACATATTTTCCCCGGTTCTTTATTACCATCAGTTGCAGCCATAAATAAATCAATAAATAATACCGGTGATTTAACACTGGTTGATTTAAAAGACATAGGTTTGGATTATGCACGTACACTTACTGCTTGGAGCGAAGAGTTTAATAAACAATTAGCCGAAGTGAAAAAAATGGGCTTTGACGATACTTTTATCCGTAAGTGGAATTATTATTTGAATTACTGCGAAGCAGCCTTCGCTATGCGTAACATCAATGCTATGCAGCTGGTGTATACCAGACCCAACAATACAAGCCGTTAAGGTGTCATCAATAAAATTGCGCACCTTTTTAGTAAAAAAAATAAAAATTTCCAATCAGGAAGTATTGCAACTCTTGCTTCAAAAAAGAGTTTTGCTGAATGGAAATCCTGCAAATGGCTCTGATAGTGTTAGTGAAAGAGATGAAGTGTCAGTCGATGGAAAAATAGCACAAGAAAAGGAAAAGTATACCTATATCCGTTTTTACAAACCAAGAGGAATAGAAAGTACTCTTAACAAAAATATCCCTGATAATCTCACAACTGTATTTAAGTATCCTAAAAAATTATTCCCTGTAGGTCGCCTAGACAAAGAATCGGAAGGCCTAATGTTGTTTACTGACGATGGAGTATTTTACAAAAAGGTAACACAGAGCAATACCAAAGTTGAAAAGGAATACCTTGTTATCGTTGATAAAATGATTAGCGATGAATTTATGGAATCAATGAGAATGGGAGTAACCATAATGGGTAAAAAAACCAAGCCTGCTATAGTTGAAGTTACTTCTGCTAAAAATACATTCAATATTATTTTAACCGAAGGAATGAACCGTCAAATTCGCAGAATGTGCTATAAATTAGGATATGAAGTACTTACACTTATTAGAGTCAGAATTGGAAATACAAATATCACAAATTTAAAAGTGAGAGAATGGGACGAGATTGATTTACCGATAGTATAAATAGAGCTATATTTAATAATAAATAAATTTTATTATGGCACATATTAAACTTACCGAAGAATTGCCCGGCATAAGAGGTTTAATGGCATACCGACCCGAAACGGCAGCCCCGCTGAATGCCTTAGCCGAAAGTCTTTTGAGAACAGATGAGGGTGGACTAACTAGGGGAGAACGGGAGTTGATAGCCACTTTTGTTTCTGCTCTGAATAATTGTTTTTTCTGTCAGCGGATTCACGGTGCTGTGGCGCAATATTATTTTGATGAGAACACCAGTTTGATTAATCAAGTGAAGATGGATTATACAAAGGCTGCTATCTCTGATAAGTTAAAATCCTTGCTTGCCATTGCCGAGCAGGTGCAAATAGGTGGAAAATATGTTACAACGCAACACGTTGATGCTGCTCGTAAATTAGGCGCAAGCGATATTGAAATACACGATACAGTATTAATTGCAGCAGCTTTTTGTATGTTTAATCGTTACGTAGATGGATTGGGAACATTTGCTCCCGACAATCCTGAAATGTACAAAGAGAGGGCCAGAAAAATTGCAGAAGAAGGAGGTTATGTAAATATTACTCCTCGATAATTTTATTTCTTTCGAAACAGTTGCAACCTTTCGTTGTTGTTACCAACAAGTATAAGCTCTTTTCCTGTTTTTGCGGAACGCAACATTTTCAAGCTCTGCACATTTTTATCTGCAAAAAAGCCGCTTTCCTTTATTTTTGATGGAACAAAATACCCTTTCCCATTTCCACTTAATAACAACCCAGTGCCGGCATCGTATCTGCCTGTTTCTATTTCTGGAGCATAGCTATTTCCTGCCAACAAAATATCTGTTTTGCCATCGTTGTTATAGTCGCCACATAAAATACCATTTGTGGGTGCAAACTGCGCTTCCATAGGTAAGGGGATAATTTTAAATGAGCCATCTCCTAAATTTTCAACAATGCTTGTAGCAAAATTTGTGCTTATTAAAACCAAAGAGCTGTCTACTTTTTGTTTTGGAAAGATGTCGTAAATAGTAGCATTTGAATAGGGTTCATAGCGCAGGTATTTTTTTCTCAGTTCACGCACCTGATCAAGTAATTGGTCGCGTTGATGTATGGGGTAACTTTTATCGCCAAAGAAAATAGACATTACAGCATCCGTACTTCCATTCTTGTCAAAATCATTTGCTACCACAAATGCAGGTTGTTTGTCACTGGCTTTAATTCGCGAATTAAGTCCCAAATTTCCTACTACATAATCCATATCACCATCGGCATCAAAGTCACACTCCGTTATACAGTTCCACCAACCATTGGTATTTTTCAATCCCACATTTTCAAATGTTTTACCTGTGTTTTTTAACATTGTAATTTGCATCCACTGACCCACCACAATTAAATCCAATTTTTTATCGTTGTTAAAATCTGTCCAAATGGCATCGCATACCAAACCGGGTGTTTCTAAACCTTTGCAGAGGGCAGTTGTTACATCAGTAAATTTTCCTGCATTATTTTGTAATATATAACTACGCGGACTAATAGGATATTTTTCAGAAATAATTCTGCCACCAACAAAAAGATCCAAGTCGCCATCATTATCGTAATCACCTGAAATCACACACGAACTGCTTGTATTCATAACGGGCAATGCATCTTTTTGGCGGGTAAAATTTCCTTTCCCGTTGTTGATGTATAATCGGCCTTGGTAGTTAGGTGAATTTTCTGCAAATTCATTTCCCCCACTTGCCACATATAAGTCCTTGTCTCCATCCTTATCAGCATCAAAAAATAGGGCGTCAACATCTTCGAATATTTTATCGGCATCCAATGCAGGGTTGTTTGTTTTTGTAAAATGCCCATCTTTGTTTTGTGTATAAACAGCGCCTGAAAAACCACTTGCTCCACCCACAAAAAAGTCATCAGTCCCATCGTTGTTTATGTCGCCAACAGCAAGGCAGGGACCGTCTTCCGAAAACTTCTGAGGCAATAAAGGTTCTCGTTTAAAGTCAATAAAATTGTTTTCAGCGTGTTTGTAGTTGATGCCGCTCGCTTCGGTTTCTTCAACAAATAAAATACTGGATGTATTTTTAGTCTCTTTGTTTTTTTTCGCTGCGTTTTTTCTATCGAGTGTAAGTAATTGATTTGCTGTTACCTCTTTTAAAATTTGAACAGCGCCATCAGGCCAGGTAACTTCCAATTCATCTACGGTGGTAGCTGTGTTGAGTCCGAAATGTACTTTTGTGTCAATAGCCGACTGGAAGCCTCTTGTGGGAGCATTTGATTGATATTGCGACACTGCATTTGATGTTATTTTTACAGAAGCACCGAGTCCATTGCTGTTTTTCTCTTGCGAATTTTTAAAGGCAATATCCAAGTAGTTATTTTTACTTATTTCACGGCTATTATTTTTATAAATAAAAGCAGGCATATCAATATTGTTGATGATAATTTCTAAGTCGCCATCGTTATCTAAATCAGCATAAACAGCACCGTTTGAAAAAGTGGGTTCGCCAAAACCCCACTCCTCCGATTTTTTGGAAAATGTTAAGTTGCCATTGTTTTTGTAAATATAGTTTTGCATTTTATTGGAAGGTATTTGCTTCAATGCATCTAAAATAGTTTTGAATGTTACTTGTCCTGTTGATTTAAGTATTGAGTCAATAAAATACCGGTTGTAATCCAGGTTGGTAATGTCTCTTCTAAGTCCATTGGTAATTAATATATCCTTTAGTCCATCGTTGTCAATGTCTGCAAATAAGGGGCTCCAACTCCAGTCGGTGTTTGATACTCCGGCAAGCTGACCAATTTCACTGTAAGTACCATTTCCATTATTAAGTTGCAGCATATTGCGCATATATTGATGATGGAATTCGTTTTCAACCATTGTTTGATAGGTATCGTATGTGCTGCCGCCTTTTAGATTTTTTTGCCTTTTGTTGCTTTCAGGAATCATATCAACGGTAATAATATCCAACAAGCCATCGTTGTTAAAGTCGGCTATATCATTGCCCATACAGGAGTTACTGCAGTGCTTGATATATTTTTTTAAACTCTCGGTAAATGTTCCGTTGTGGTTGTTAATATACAAGTAGTCGGGTTCTATGTAATCATTGCCAATGTATATATCGGGCCAACCATCCTGGTTGATATCTGCAGCGCTTACACTTAATCCAAAAGCATAATTAATAATTCCTGCCTTTTCGCTAACGTCTGTAAACGTATTATCCCCATTATTTTTGTACAGGCGGTCGCTAACATTTACCTTGCCTTTATTGGGTTGTATTAAAAAATTGGCATTGTCGAAATCTACAGGATGATTTACCAAATACATATCCAAGTCGCCATCCAAATCGTAATCAAAAAAGCACGATTGCGTGCTATAGCTCATGTCATTCAGTCCGTAAGACTTTGCGCTTTCAGTAAAAGTATTGTTCTTGTTATTGATGTATAATAAATTAGCGCGTTTTTCGGGAGTAAATTTTCCGCTTTGGCAAACGTAAATATCCAACCAACCATCGCTGTTTATATCAACCATTGTAACACCGGTAGCCAATGCTTGGTGTTTCTCAATGCCCGCTTTTTTACTGATGTCTTCAAACGATAAATCGCTTTTGTTGAGGTATAATTTATTGTCAACATTGCTTCCCGTAAAAAAAATATCGGCTAATCCATCGTTGTTGATATCACCTACAGCAACACCGCTGCCGTTGTAGTAGTATTCATAGCTTAGGATATTATTATCGGCAGTAGCGGTTAATTCATTTTTGAAATCAATGCCCGTTTTATCAGACAACAAAAGACTAAGCATTGTTTCGGGTGCTTTTTCTTCGGCATCATTTTTCTTTTCCTGTTTACTGCCGCAAGAGAATAGAAATAGGGAAATAAGTAAAATTGAAAAAGAAGTATTTTTCATCTGATTCTCAAAGTTACTTTTTATTTTACTCAAAAGCAGCAATGCCTGTTACGTCCATTCCTGTAATCAATAAATGTATATCGTGTGTTCCTTCGTAGGTAATAACCGATTCTAAATTCATCATATGGCGCATAATTGGGTACTCGCCTGTGATACCCATTCCTCCGTGTATTTGACGAGCTTCGCGTGCTATTTGCAATGCCATATTTACATTGTTTCTTTTCGCCATTGATATTTGTCCCGGAGTTGCGCGATGTTCATTTTTTAAAACACCCAATCGCCAGGTAAAAAGTTGTGCTTTTGTTATTTCAGTAATCATTTCGGCTAATTTTTTTTGCGTAAGCTGAAATCCTGCAATGGGTTTACCGAACTGTATTCTTTCTTTGGAATATTGCAATGCTGAGTGGTAGCAATCCATTGCGGCACCAATTGCGCCCCAAGCAATTCCATAACGGGCAGAGTTTAAGCAACTCAAGGGGCCTTTTAATCCTTTAATATTTGGAAATATATTTTCCTTTGGAACCTTTACATTGTCAAATACCAATTCTCCTGTTGCACTTGCTCTAAGGGACCATTTACCGTGTGTTTCGGGGGTAGTAAACCCCGGCATTCCACGTTCAATAACCATTCCGCGAATGTCACCATTTTCATCTTTTGCCCATACTACGGCAATGTCGGCAAAGGGGGCATTTGATATCCACATTTTTGCCCCATTCAAAATATAGTGGTCGCCTTTATCTTTAATGTTGCTAATCATTCCCGAAGGGTTCGATCCGTGATCGGGCTCTGTTAGTCCAAAGCAGCCCATTAAATCGCCACTTGCCAATTTAGGAAGGTATTTCTTTTTTTGCTCTTCAGTACCAAATGTATATATTGGAAACATTACCAACGAACTCTGAACAGATGCTGTAGAGCGCAGTCCGGAATCACCCCTTTCAAGTTCTTGCATAATAATGCCATAGGAAATTTGGTCGAGTCCTGCTCCGCCATATTCTACAGGTATATACGGACCAAATGCCCCAACTTCTGCTAAGCCCTTAATCCATTGTTTTGGAAATTCTGCTTTTTGACAAGCCTCTTCTACGATGGGCGAAACTTCTTTTTTTACCCAAGCGCGCACGGTATCGCGAATAAGCTTGTGCTCATCGGTAAGCAGTTCGTCCATTAAATAATAATCGGGATGTTGAAAATTGTCGGTTTTAGCAGCCATTTTAATTGTGTTAAATATTAACGTTGCGCAAAATTAAGATAATAAATAGAATCCTAAATTAAAATGAGAATGCGAGAATAATTTTTGGTAGTAAATAGGTGATTAAATACCCTAGCGTATCAAAGTAACATTCCCCTTTTTAAAATATTCCTTGCCGTTATAACACTTAATTTTTACATAATAGGCAAACACATCGGGCTTGGAAGCTTTGTTTTTATAGGTTCCGTTCCAACCTGTTTTTTTGTCGTTTGAATCAAATACTTTTTCACCCCAACGGTTATAAACAGCCAGGTAGGATACTTCAATATTATTTCCGCGTACATTAAAAATATCATTGTTGCCGTCACCATTCGGAGTAAAAGTATTGGGGATAAAAATGTCAGGCTCATCGCAAATATTTGAAAGCACCACGATGGTTATTTGTTTGGTAATACCACAACCTCCTGGCCCCGCAATAAAAACAGTGTAGGTTGTTGTTTTTAATGGCGTAGCAATCGGATTACTGATGCTTGGGTCACTTAATCCTTCAACAGGAAGCCAAGTGTAAGAATTGGCATTGTTTGGTGTGGTGGTAAGTTGAACACTTTCTCCTTTAAAAATAGTATCACGGTCGCTGGTTAAAGTAGCATTACCAACAGTTAATACAACAACATTAACGGTGGTGGTGAGTGTAACAAGGCAAGTATCCCCATTGCTATTCACCACACTTACAACAACTGTGTAAGTAGTTGTATCATTGGGTGCCGCAGTAGGATTTGGAATGTTTGTGTTGCTTAGCCCTGTTGCTGGCGACCAGCTATAAGCAAATCCACCAGAAGCATTCAGTTGTGCCGATGTTCCTTGGCAAATGGTAGTATCTGCATTCACGTTTGCTACAACACCGTCAAATACTACTTG
Source organism: uncultured Bacteroidota bacterium (assembly GCA_903840505.1). Classification (GTDB taxonomy): domain Bacteria; phylum Bacteroidota; class Bacteroidia; order UBA4408; family UBA4408; genus CAIMGI01. The sequence continues at coordinate 10,006 of CAIMGI010000179.1, read as the reverse complement.
TACAACAACGGTATCGGCACAGCCATTTGCAGTAGAAGAAATAAGTGTTACGTTATATGTGCCATTCGCATTGTAAGTATGTTGCGGGTTTTTTATGTTTGAAATTTGTCCATCACCAAAATCCCAAGCCCAAATGGCTGCGGTATCGCCTACAGCAGTAGATGAATCTAAAAACTGAACAAAATTTGTACAGGGTAGTATTGTGAAATTAAAATCGGCAACCAATGGAGGATAAATGGTAATATACTGGAATGAAGTATCTACTTTATTGCAACTAGAAGTATCATTTACGATAAGTATAACGAGGTATGTTCCGGGGTTGTTATAGGTGCGTATAGGGTTTGAGATAAGCGAAGTAGTATCGTTGTTTCCAAAGTCCCATAAAAAACTTTGTGTATTGGGGTTGGTATTATTAAATTGTACAGTAGCTGGTGCACACTGACTTTGGTAGGAAGTTGTAAATTCGGACGAAGCAAGTTTTACCTGAAAATCGAATTTAAATACACCGTTATTGCAATTGTTGCTATTGTTGGTTTGCGACCAAGCTCCAACAGTAGTAGGGAAATCATCGTTGCTGCCACAACCCGCACACACCGATTGGTATACAATTCCTTTTTTGTCAAATCTACTGGTTCCTCCGTCAACGTGTTCCTGACTTGTAGCACCTCCAAAATAAGTTGCATAAATAAGCGCTTGAATATCTTGTGAAAATACAATCAAGTAAAAATTAAAACCATCCGTTGTGTTTTGAAAAGCATTGTTTGTAAGCGGCATATTGTTGGTTGGCGTACCATTTAAAATATGTCCTCCCCAACCCGATACGTATACGTTTTCACAATCGTCAACCAAAAATGCAGAAGGGGAAATATTCGGTATTCCATTTCCATTTCCAAAAACAGTTGAATACATATAGGTAGTTAGATTATTGTCGAGCTTAACAATAAACTGACCGCTGTTTGGATTACTGTATACACCTCCTGAAACAGGAAATGCACCAAGCGTTTGACCTACAAGGTAGACTCTTTTTTTCTTATCCAACTGAACAAAAAAGCATTGATCGTAAAGTGGAGTGCCAATATAGGATGCGCTAAGAATAGCAGTTCCTGTTTTATTTATTTTGGCAATAAACCCATCTGTTAATCCACCTAAATAATTTGCATTTGCACTGCCTAAAGTTGTGGGAAAATTTCCGCTGCTGGTACCACCTGTAACGTATGAAACCGATGAGTCGTCAACAGCAATAGCGTATGCCCCATCTTCACCCGTGCCGCCAATATAACTGCTCCAAATAAGCGTTGTTAAAAGAGGGTTCATTTTAAATACCACACCATCAATACCACCGCCTTGAACGGCTTGAAATGGGTTTACTGTGGGAAAATCCAAGGAATATGTAAAGCTTGCAATGTAGCAATTCCCGTTAGGGTCGAGGGTAATTTCACCACGGTAATAGTCGCCATAGTTATAGGCAAGTGTGCCGCTTGAGTTAACACCATCATTTTTGGTGCCTCCTACATAAGTGCATCCAATAAGGGAAGAACCGGCAGCATCAAATTTTGCAATATACAAGTCTGTTCCGTTTTGAAAATTAGTTCCATTTGGCACATTGTTAAAGGCTGTACCGCCCGCAAAGATAGTGTCGTAAGCATTGGGCGTTACAGGAAAATCATTGGAGCCGGTTGCTCCGTATAACAATAATTCATTCTGGTCGTTTACGATTATACTGCTTACTACCTCGGTGCTATTTGCTCCTCCAATGTAGGTTGAGTAAATTAAACTGGTGCCTGCCGAGTCGTATTTAGTAATTACCACATCTGTTCTTCCCGATTGTACAATGCCATTATAAGTTGGGTCAAATGCACCAACGGTAATGGGGTATCCTGTTGCAAATGCAGTTCCTCCTGCATATAAATGCCCTCTGTTATCATATGTAGCTGTCATTCCAAAATTATCGGCCGTGGAACCGGAGTAACTGCCAAAAATTAGAATGGGGTCAATAACAAGCTCATAATTTTTATTGTAGTTACCCAATCCAAAACTAATGGTGGTAGCGTTTAAAATAAACTTACAAGGCACATCTATTTTTTTGCCGTCTATCCATTGATAGGCATAAGGTTCTTGTTCTGTTATTTCCTGCAGTGTGGTTTTAATAATGAGCTTTCCTTTTACCAATTCAATACCGGAAAGCCCATCGTAATTCATCTTTATTTGTTCGGGGTTTGCATTAGGTTTTACAATAAAATTGTACTTTATGCTGTTCGTTAAACCAATTATTTCCATATCAATCTTATCGTACAAATTTGGATAAAGCACCTGGGTATATTTTTTGACATTCGAAACCCATTGTGAACGATTTCTCCCAATAAAATAATTCTCATAATCCTTTGTTGGCTTATAACTGGAAGTAGAATGTATGGGTAAACAGTTTAAGAAATTAATTCGAAAAGCGTGTGAGCGAATATTGGTATTGCTTATTTTTTGGAGTTCACTTTTAGATGCTAAGTGTAATTTGTGCAACAGTTCCTTGTCGTAAAAGGAGTAGGTGAACGCATTTTTTTCCAAAAAAAGGGCTCCGCCATCCAACGCAGCTCGGTAAAGTATTTTTTTATCCCATTGCCCTTTATTTTCAGAAAAGGAGATGCTTGAAGCGTCTTTATTACTTGTATTAGCTAAACAATTAATTTGGCAACAGAATAAAGTGACAAAAAAAACGAAAGAAGTTTGTTTTTTAAAAAAAATGAGTTTAACTTGCTTTGCTTTTTGGTAGGACATATAGTTTATAAGAAGTAATTAAAAATAGTAATAATTTTTAACGTATCAAAATTTAATAATAAAAGCACTGTTTTTATTATGACTCTTTTATGATAGCTCAAAATAAAAGTAAGTTAACGTATACGTTCGATTTTTATAAGGAGATGTCGCATTATGATATGAGCTATATCTATAATGGAAGTTTTTCACAAGCAATTACAGATGACATATTGTCCTTGGCCGAAACGAATATGGACCAAATTGGAGAGTCATCAAAAATACAAAAGCGCGTTTATTTTATTATGGTGGAATCACTCCAAAACATAACACGCCACGTTGAAACTTCCGATTCAAAAGCAAGTGTTGAGGTGAAAGAGGTTGAAGGGGTGCCTAGTTTTTTTATTATTCAACGCTTAAACAATGAATACATAATTACATCGGGAAACATTATTGAGAATACAAATGTAAATGAGTTAACATCAAAATTAGATAAGGTTAACAGTCTGGATCCAGAGAGTTTAAAAAATTATTCGAAACAAATACTTGAAACCGGAGAGTTAACAAATAAAGGAGGCGCAGGATTGGGCTTGATAGAAATGGCCCGTAAATCAGGTAACAAGCTTATTTTTGATTTTAATCCAATCGACCAGAACACCTCTTTTTTCTATTTTCAAATAAAGGTGAGCAGTGGATTAAACAGTACTGTTTCAATGGATGATTACAAGAGGTTTTTATCCTCGAAAAAATTGCATCAGCAGATTCTACAAAATGACATCAAGCTTATTTTTCAAGGGGAGTTTAATGATGAAACGGTGAAGACTGTTTTATCGATGGCCGAAGCCAATATTGCACTTCAGGAGAATGTTAATTACCATAAAAACGTATTTAGCATCATTGTTGAAATGCTTCATAACATTAATCAACACACCAGTGCAATCGACATAGAAAAAGGAAATTTGGGCGTTTTTTTTATTGGAAAAGACGGAGATGATAATTATGAAATAAATTCATCTAATTTAATTGCCAATACAAACATTCCTGCCTTTGAAAAAAGTTTGAACGAAATTAATGGAATGACAGTAAATGAACTTGCTAAACAAGTGGAGTTAAAATCGCAAAACACGGATACTTACGAAACAGTAGGTAGAGGTTTGGGTTTAGCTCAAATGCGCGCTTGCAGCAAGAGTCCTATTGCTTACGAGATTAGCCCATATAATGATAATCACTCGCTGATTTCGTTAAAGGTTGTTGCAAAAGAATAGAATAATTTCAGCTTACTTTACTGGAATGGGCGATAAATCATACATCGCAGCTGTTTTAGTTTTCGGTTTTATTCCTACTAAATAAGTTAACGAAAACTGTACCGATTTATTTACATCGTGTTTTGCTAATGGAATATAGCGATAATTCAACGACCCAAGAGAATACCTCATATTTAGTTTAAAGTTATCGTTTAGTCGATATCCAATATCAACCAAAAATCCATAATCAAATTTCCGAAAAAGGCTTTTGTCGCTGGACTCTTTTAGTTGAGGCGATTTATATCCCGGGAATTGTGAAGTAACGAGTGTGTTTACTAGAGGCCCTATGAGTTGAACACTGTCTATCAGTGGTAAAAAAATATCCAATAAGGCACTTTCTTGTGTAAGGCTTTCTTTTGACGCTGCTCTCATTAAAAAGGCAAAATACGGACCGGCCGAAAAATCAAAAGAACCGATATGGTACGTAGCCAATAAAGGCAATTCAATGTATGAAAGAGACACGGCACCAACTGTGTTAGAATAAACAGTATCGTTTAAGAAACCCGAAACAGTGTTTAGTATAGCACTGTCAATTAAACCACCGGTGAATCCGGAATTAAAATTTGCAAACAATGATTCTGTTGAAGAAAATGAGTATGTTTTTTTCTTCATAGTATAAAGAACTTCAGGGCTGATAGAAAAATGTTTGTTTAGAACAACTTTTGTGGCAATGCCGGAATTTATTCCCAAATGATAGGTTTGACCGAATGCTTCAGTTTTATAGGTGGGGATAATGTTAAGCCCCAATTTTGGGCCAATATAAAAAACAGGTTTAACTTCTTCTTCCGCTTTTTTTCGAATACTGTCTTGGGCGTAAGTAGTGCTAAATGTAAAACACAAAATAAAAATGAAGTAAATTATTCTCATCGATTTTCTTATAAAAGAATTAATAAACAAAGGTATTAATCTTTTAGTTAATTGTTTTTATGTATGCCAAACATAGTTCAATAGTAGCCTCAATTCCTTTTTTATGAGTACGTTCCATACCGTGTGATGCAGCCACCCCCGGACCAATTAAGGCAACTTTAAAATCATTTCCTGCCCTTAAAGCAGCAGAGCCGTCTGAACCATAATGTGGGTAGACGTCAATTTTAAAAGGTATATTATTTGTTTCGGCTAATTGAACCAATTTTTGTCTGAATTCGTAATCATAAGGCCCGGTTGAATCTTTCGCGCAAATGGAACAAGAAAGTTCATCACCTTCACAGTCATCTCCTAATACGCCCATATCTATTACAAGCAATTCTTTTATTCCTGCAGCGTATCCGGTTGCGCCTCCGTGACCCACTTCTTCGTAGTTCGAAAAATAAAGTTCAACAGGAGCTTCTTTCTTTTGTTCTTTTAATAGTCTGGCAATTTCCAATAATACAAAACAGCCAGCTTTATTATCCATAAAGCGCGATTTGATAAAACCGGAAGGAAGCTCTTGGTATTTGGTGTCGAAACAAATAATATCTCCATTATTTATTCCCAATGCTTTTGTTTGTTCCTTGGAATTCACTTGTTCATCTAAGCGTATATGCATATTGGCAATAGTTCTTTCAACAGTTCCCGCTTTGTTATTTGCGTGAGAGGAAGGATTGTTAATGAGCAATGTTCCTGTGTAAGTTTTTCCCGAAAGTGTGTAAATTCTAACATATTCGCCTTCAAATCCATTCAATAATGGACCGCCCAAGGGTGAAAAACTGAGCGAGCCGTCTTTTTTTATACCCGAAACAATGGCCCCAAGTGTATCGGTATGACCTGCAATACTTAAGCTTGGCTTGTTTCCTAATTTGCATTTTACCGCACCTTTGTTTGTGTATTCTGGAGAATAGCCATAACTGGAAAGGGTATTAAAAATGTATTCGCAGGCTTTTTGAGTGTAACCTGTTGGCGAATCAATAGCAACAAGTTGCTGAAGAGAAATATAGTTGAACATATTTTTTGGTTCAAAAGTAAATAAAAAAGCCTCACGATATTTCGTGAGGCCTTTTTAAATTAAAAATCTAAAAACTATCTTACTACAGATAACTTATCAGTGATAACATTGTTACCAACAGTTAAGCGTACATAATATAAACCTGTTGAAAGGTTTTTTGTGTTGATGTCTAATGCATAGTCGCCAGCTGTTTGAACACCTTCATTTTTTGTATAAACAATTTGACCGATACTATTTAATACATCCACCTTAACAGTGTTGCTGTTTTTTACTTGGTAACGCAAAGTAGCTTCTTGAGAAGCAGGGTTTGGATACAATGCAATAATACCTCCATTTTGTGATGCTGCATCTTCAACGCCTGACATTTTAACTGCCCAAGCAGATTGTCTTACTGATTTGTCAGAATTGTCTTGAACCCAACAAACAACAGATAGTTCCCACATATCTTCAACATTTGTTGAAGCCATATTAAATGTAGCTGTTTTTGTGATTGCAGTATTTGCAGTGAAAGGACCAACAACAGTACCTGAAGCATTTGGTAACATTTTCATATTTACATAATAGAAACTTGTCTCACCATTTGTACCAACGTTGCCAGTTGTTTTTCTTTCAACAACAGCCATATGCAAACGGTTAGTGCTTCCAGAAATATCGCTTCCAGAAACAATGCTCGCATTTACTGTAATTGATGTACCACTGATGTCATACGTTGCATTGATAGTCATATCAGCTGGCATACCATAGTGCACATCAAATTGACCTTGATTATAAGTTTGAGGGTTAGTCTTATTTGGACCATTTACATACATATCTGGAATACCAAATGAACCGTCAGTATCATAGTATCCTAAACGTGTAGAAGCGTCAGAAATATAATATGGGTCGCCAGCTCCAGGGAACCAACATTGGTGCTTTACACAAGTAAATTTATTTGGATTTGCATTGAAAACGGTTTTTAAGTTAACGTTTCCTGAAACACAAGGTCCGCAAGTTGAACTAGAGAACACTTCGTGTAAGACCATTCGCTGAACTTGAGCTATACTGATAGTACTAACACTAGCCAAAATTAATAATAAAGTAGATGTTTTTTTCATGGTTGCTTTTTAAATTGTTAGCTTACTAAAATTGTTACTTAATTTAATGTTAAAAATAAATAAAAAATCCCGAAAAAACTAATCGGGATTTTTTACACTATATTATAAATAAGGTAAACCTTAAAATATCGATATTAGTTGTTCACAACAATTCTAGCATTGATATTTCTGCTACCAACATTAAGGCTAACAAAATACAATCCATTCGCTAAACCGGAAGTGTTAATTTCAACATTGTGTTTACCACTGTTAAAATCAGATGAAACTTGTGCAGCAACTTCTTCACCCAAAGTGTTTTTTAATGAATATGAAACTGTATTAGCATCATCTAAATTCAAGTAGATTGTAGTTGAGCTGCTTGCAGGATTTGGGTATATTTCAAAAGAAAAACCTAAATCCAATACTTCATTAACACCAATACTTACACCACATTTAGAAACAACATAATCACGTAATGTAGTAACGTCAGTAATACCAGTACTTATTTGATACATCTTATGGTCTTGACATACAACAAAAACTGCCGGAATACCATAAGAGTTAACACCAGGAGCTAAAAATTTAGATACTAATGTAGGACTTGCAGGGTTAGCTATTGGATGTGTAGTTCCAGTAATCCAATCTCCCCAAGAGTTAGCAGTTGGTCCTTGTAAGTCAGTTAAAGTAGTAGTGTTATCAACTTCATATAAAATAACTTGTGAAATATCAGCAACGTTTCCGTTTTTACCATACATGTCAAAATAATTATCAAGAACGTGAGTTCCGTGATAGCTCCAACATGGACCACACCAAGTCGCTGAAAAGTCAACGATCAAATGTTTCCCTTTATTGTTGATATCGTTAAAAAGACTGTAAGATGTACCATTTAAATCTGTATATGTAAAATCCGTCAAGACAGTTCCATCGGGATTCCACATAGCTTGTGCATTACTTTTGCTACAGTAAACACTAGTCACCAGAGCAATAGTTAGAGTTAGTAGAGTTTTTTTCATGATTTTTTTTTAATTATTTAATTGATTGGTTAAAATTTAAGTTCAAAGTTATTTATTATTATTATTAAATAGTAGGACAAAACAAGGCAAGATTAGCACTTTTCAAGGTTTTGTTTAATGTTTATATTAATTAATATTAGTTTAAATAAAGTACTAAAATACAAGTTTATTATCAAATTATCAAATTATTCTGGAGAAAAACTCTTAATTAATTCTTAATAGTTTGAAAAGACTAAGTTTTTAATGACATTTGCGCCTCATAATTAGTGTTTTAATGGAAAAAATAATATCCTTACTCGTTTGTGTTTTATTCTTAACTCTTGGTTGTAAAACGTCAAAAAATTCAACTAAAAATAATGTCAAAACAATTACGCTTGATACGCTTACCGTAAATGGAAACAAGGAGGCGATGCTGTATATGGCCTCTGAAACCCGAGATAACGATTTGCTGGACACAAAATTGGAGGTTTCATTTGATTGGGTAAACAGTTATTTATTAGGAAAGGCAACTGTTAGAATAAAGCCACATATGTATCCGGTGAAACAGGTAAAGTTGAATGCTGTTGGATTTGATATAAAGGAAGTTAACCTATTATTGGGAAACAGCAAGTTTAAGTTAAACTATGTATACGATAAAAAAATACTTACCATTGATTTGGACAGAGAATATTTAAGAAGTGATTCCTATGTTCTTTATATAGAGTATACTGCCAAACCGAATGAATTAGATGCCGGGGGAAGTGCTGCCATTACATCCGACAAAGGACTTTATTTTATTAATCCACTAGGGAAAGAGAAAGGAAAACCGCAACAAGTATGGACACAGGGAGAAACGCAAGCAAGCTCTTGTTGGTTCCCGACTATTGATGCTCCCAATCAACGGATGACCCAAGAAATTTTTATCACGGTTGATAAAAAATTCACCACCCTTTCAAATGGTTTATTGATATCCCAAACAAACAATGCCGATGGAACACGTACCGATCATTGGAAACAAAATTTACCGGCAGCGCCATACCTTTCGATGATGGCCGTAGGCGATTTTGCGGTTGTTAAAGATCGTTGGCGAGATAAAGAGGTGAACTATTACGTTGATCCTGCTTATGCCCCTTATGCAAAGAAAATTTTTGGCAATACACCGCAAATGTTGGATTTCTTCTCTGCCAAATTAGGTGTTGAATATCCCTGGGAGAAATATTCTCAAGTAGTGGTTCACGACTATGTTTCAGGAGCTATGGAAAACACAAGTGCTACTCTACACGGTGAATTTTTGCAACGTACCACCAAAGAATTATTAGACAACACAAATGAAGATGTTATATCCCACGAATTGTTTCATCAGTGGTTTGGCGATTTGGTAACCTGTGAGTCCTGGTCGAATTTACCTTTGAATGAATCGTTTGCAACATACGGTGAGTATTTATGGCAGGAATTTAAATATGGTCGTGCAGCAGCCGATCACCATCTTCAGCAAGATTTACAAGGTTACTTGGCTGAGGCATCGAACAAACAAGTAGATATGATTCGTTATTATTACGAAGACAAGGAAGATATGTTTGATTCGCATTCTTATGCAAAGGGAGGCAGAATTTTACATATGCTTCGAAAATATGTTGGGGATGAAGCCTTTTTTGAATCACTCAAAATATATTTACTCAAAAACAGGTTCACTGCGGTGGAAATGGCACAATTGCGATTAGCCTTTGAGGAGGTTACCGGACAAGACCTTAACTGGTTTTTTAATCAATGGTTTTTTGACAAAGGACACCCAATAATTAAAATACAACACCAATACATTGATAGCACAAAGCAAGAAAAAATTACCATTGAACAATTGCAGGATTTAAACACAACACCATTGTATAGGTTGCCTATTGATGTAGATATATATACCGGTGTAGATAGCAGAAGACAGCGTATTTTTTTGGAAAAACAAAAGCAGGTTTTTTT
>CAIMGI010000178.1 GCA_903840505.1 uncultured Bacteroidota bacterium | reverse complement strand
TTCCATTAAATAATGATCGTAAGCACCACCAATATTAATCAACGCGGGTAATTCAAATTTTGTTGAGCGTTGTTCAACGGTTAAACTTGTACCTGTTAAAGGCAAAGTTGCTCTGGTTGAAAGTCCATCACCACTAAAACTCAACGGAGGACCTACATTTCGTAATGATATACCAAATTTTACGTTTTTAATTTTTTGTTCTTTTGCTTTTGCTCCAATCGTAGTGTGGTATTGTATACCTGCATCAAAAGCAACCCCTTGTGCTTTTAAGTCGGCAATGGATTCCGAAATAATTTTAACGTTTACACCTCCATAAATACTGTTCGAAAATTCCTTAGCAAAACCAATTCCCATATTCATAAAACGTGGCGAAAACTTGCCAATGCCACCTTCAGGAAGCTCTGTAGTAGTAATATCAATATCACCAAAATTCATCGACATAATGGATACTGCCAATACTCCTCCATCCTTTCCCAATTTTTGGCTAAAGCCAAAAGCATTCATTTTTATATCAGTTCCTTTTAACCAAGCAGTATTGGCAAACACCATTTCAGTTTTTTTGGTAAATGCCAAGCCCGCAACGTTTAAGCCCATAGACTCAAAACCTCTAACATTTGCAGTATTTGCATTTGCCCAACCTGAGGTACGTCCCCAAGGGTTTATAAGCAACTCGTTAGCTCCCGATTGACCCGAACGATCATCGTTACCGGCATATACAGTGGGAAAAGAAATGGCTGCTGTTAAAATAGCTAAACTCGCTGCCTTTAGTATGTTTTTCATAAGCTGAATATATTAATTCAAATTTTTGTTCTGTTCTATTTCTTTAATACGAGTCTAAATCCACCGGACGCATAGCACCAAACCACTTAATGGTTTTTTCACCCACATCGGGCACTTTTACGTGTATAATGTAAAGTCCACTACCAATAGGAACTCCTGCTTGATTTTTTAAGTCCCAATCCAAAGACGTTTTTGCTTCATCCTTTGAAAAAGAACGTATCAATTTACCATTTACAGTATAAATATCAACAGTACATACATCCGGCAAATTCACCACCTTTATACGGTTATCAACTTGATCTATTTCATAAGCAGAATATGCATAATACGGATTCGGCACCACATTAATTAAGTCCAAAGCATTTTCGGCAGTTAACTTATCTCCTTTAATGGTCATTAAATCTTTTGTACTGAAATAATACAATGGATTGTTGTCATTTTTAGGAGAAGCCGCCTGCGGATTTGAAGGGTCAAAAGTGTTATCCTGCGCAGGAATTTGGTATGCTTGACCAGCATAAAACTTCTCGTACGGCTTACCTATTCTTACTTTAATGGTTACATCGCAAGCAAGAAAATCTAAACGAGAATCAGTTAGCGGAATATATACCCACATAGCATCCTTGTATACAGACCTTCTTCCAATATCGGTTCCAAGAGATAATTGATTGTACATATATTGGCCCGCATCATAAGCAGGCATATCATCGGCATCGTTTCCATTATGACCAAATACATATACATAATGCTTACCACCGAATAAAATTTGTCCTAAGTTTGTAGTTACATTTCCGGTAGGATTCCACTTCATATCACGGCCATTTTCACTGCTTAACCAACTGTCTTCTCCAAAAGCCATATTCAAGCGCTCTCCCGTTTCAAGATTTACGGCATAACCCGGAAACCAACTCATACCGGTACCTGTACCATCATCTAATCCATCCTTACCCAAGGATTTTCCTTTACGTAAATCCATTTTTTTTACTGCTCCCTCAGACTGGGTAGTATATTCACAGGTTTCAACAACAGGGCAACGTGTCCATTTGCTTTGGTCTGCAGTAATCACAATATCCACACTGTTAATATTGATAATTTTGTTTTGAGCTGCACCGCTATTGTTCGGATTTATTGACATAACTTGCAAATCACTCCAAGCAGGTCCATCAGTCGCCAATTCGTAAGAGGCACACTTATAGGGTGCTACTATACCTTTATTAATTCCTTCGAAGTACTGATTCGCATCAATACTCGTGTTTACATTTGCACCACAACTAGTAAATTGGTCCAAATAATAAGGTGCTTGCCCAGCAGTAGATACCATTGTAGTACCTGAACGTATCCAATTAAAACTAGAGTTCCCATCAATGTCTGGCAAACCTAATAACCATTGCTTATCGGAATTGGAATAAATTACATCTGAACTCAAAACAGGATTAGGAGGTGATAGATTGCTACAAGTAGTATTGAAATCGAGCCATTGCTCAATGGTTATGGATAAACCCCAGTCCGACAAAATTTGCTCATTGCCTACCTTAATGGTCATATCGGAATTAACTACAATCTGAGAAGTAATATTGGTAAGTTCCCAAAAACAGGTGTCCAATTCTTTCGATTTGTTGTTAGGTAACTGAGCTGTAATGGCATTTAACTTAATTTCAAATTCTGCATCGGGCACATTCAATGGGTCGATTACCTTTACATTTATTGGTCCGTGTGATTTTTCATACACTGGATTAATGGATTTTCCGTTGGCTAAAATTTCATCTACAGTTTCCTTTGTAAAATCCAAGATATTGCCACCGTTACCTTGTCCCTCGATACGCTTAATATTTGGTCCCATACCATACACAGATTGTATACCTGAACCACCTGCTTCAGGACCAGGAATATGTGGAATACAAGAATAAACTTTTATATTTCTTCGTCCCGGTTTGTAAGGTAACTTTTGACCATCCAATGCCAAAGGATTCCCTTGATCGTATTTCTTATAACCGTTATAGGCATAGGAAACAGCCATATAATAATAGGTTTTATGGTTCACCAAACGCGGTGTTCCTTGGGCAAATAAATCTTCTGTGATTCTAAAAGAATGCTTTATTCCTTCATCGACTCCATTTACCTTCTCTTTTGGTACACTACCACCCAATGCTGGGTCGAAAATATAATTTACCAATTGGGTAACGCCATCCTTTTTATCGCATTGGAATACTAAACGAGCTAAATCAATATTGTCTAATTCCGTTGCCGATACAGTACCATTTTTCAATTGGAATACCTGATAACCTTGAAAGCGATAATATCGCTGAGCCAATGGAACAGGCACAAATACCTGAATATCTGAACTAGATACTACCTGTTGCGGAATTAATGGATCCAACTCATTATATAACTCATTTAAGTTGTTGGTAAGTGCTGCCGATTTTTTATTGGTAAGTGCAAAGAGTAATTCCTTGTCTAATTCCTGAAAAGTAACATCCGGTGCATCAGGCCCATTTAATATTTTAAAACAATTATCAAAAAGCGCTTGTGCTTTATCATCGGCATCTTTCAACAATTTAACCGATTGAAAAGGTCCGCCTTGACTGGTTCTAGCATACACTGCACCCGTAGTAACATAATTTACTGCACCCGGCTTTAAAGTAAAAACACCTGAACTTTGAACAAACCTTCTGTCACCGGGAGTACCTGCCTCAACCCAAGGAAAAGCAGGGTCGTTTGTAAAAGCTACATCGGTATTCTCAGAGTACATAAAATCGGTTGAGGATGATCCTCCTTTACCTGTTCCACCGTAAGTCATTGGTGTATTGTCTAACCAATAACCCCGCAAATAATTGTAATAATTGCTGGCAGAAAAAGGGTTACCTTGAACACCTCCTGTATTATTATAATACAAGAATTTCGACATAATGATTTGTTCGTCCTGAAATCCTGGAACAAGTAAATCATCGTCTTCGTCAATTGCGCCATCTCTGTCATTGTCAATACCATCTAAATGGTCGGCCAAAGGACCTTGGAAAAAGTCCAATCCTGCAGCAGGTGGATTTACCCCATACGTTTGACCCGTACCCGGATCGTCATTTGCATCACCGTTATAGATATAGCCCAAACCTCTTCCTACATCACAACCAATAAAGTCGTCTGATGCATTTCCCAAATCCGCATCGGTCCACCATCCAAAATAAGTATTGGTAAGGGTTAAGCTAGATCGGTTAATGACTTGGTATTTATAAAAAGTCATATTGTTTATGTCATCGCTGGTTTGAAAACCAAAAGCCTGGGCTCTTATTTCCAATCCAATTTGCTCACCACCTGTTTCGGAGTGAATATTTCCTTTGTCGTTAAACACCCACCAAAGTGTTTTATCACCGTATATATAATTGTTACAAGTTACAGAAGTTGAAATATTTTGAAGGTCGTAACCGGGATAATCTCCATCGTTCGGGTCGTATATTCCATCACCATTCTTATCGTAAAAAGGAGCTAAGTATGGGTCATTATTTTTAGCCAAATCGCCATTACCCGGCCAGGATAAAATGGCAGGAGTTGCAGCAATTGCACCTGCAGAAAATTTCTCAACATCCGCACGGTTCATTACAAAATGCTTGTCGTATAACTTACAAGTGGCTTTATCAATAGAAGCATTTGTTACATCCAATGGTCCCGGCCAAAAGTCGTTACCTGATTGGCGGTAAGTCATAGCCGCTACTTTTAATTGTCCGCCCGGATCCAATCCTCCAATCCAAATACAAGCAGCAAAAAGTGCCATTTTACCAGAACCTTTGGGAATCTCATATTTTGGAAAGTTATTTGGTTGATCCCACCACATATCCCCAGCATTGAATATTTTTGCACGCACGTTGTTAACGTCCAAATCGGTTTGAGCCGTTGCGGGCTCACAATCTCCGGAAAGGGTATTCAAATGCGGATTTTGAAGTTTTCCGGCATTCCCGTTTCCATTGTTTCCACCACCCGGTACTACTCCAATTACCTCTTTTGACTGTGCAGTAACAGCCAGTAATAAAACCGCTGAAACAACTGCTAATTTGAAAGATTGTATATTCATAAAAATAATTTTATCCTTTATTAAAAGTTCATTTGCATACCTATTCTTATTCTTCTTGGTAAGCTGTAATTACCCGGATTATTAACGTTCACATAGTACAAGTCGCGGTAAGAAGCCTCATTTGTTTGAGCAGCTACGGCAGCTTGTGTTTGCGGTGAAGTCAAATATCCATTGTCTTCAGCCGAACCAGTATAACGGTAAACGGAAAGAATATTTTGCGTATTCAATACGTTCAATACCTGAAGGTATACATTCATATTTCCCATTTTTCTATCAACACCTTCTTTTTTCTTGCCCAACTTTAATGCAAGTGTCTTGTTTATTTTTAAATCCATACGGTAACTCCAAGGTAGGTTTGAACCATTGATACTTCCTTTTAATGTACTCTTCTCAACATTTGAAGATGCGCTGTATGGTGTTCCTGAACCTGCTCTAAAAGTTAAATTTGCTCCTGCATTTGCAAATACTTGTTTGTCGAACCAAACAGGGCCATTGTATTCTTTTCCATCTTTATATCTATAATCTACCACCGCAACAATAGAGTGGCGTTGATCGTAATCAAGCGGTTTTGGTGTTCTTAGGTTTGGTTGTCCTGCAGCAATTAAGTTAACCCCTGAACCGGAACCAGAACCTGTACCATCGGCAAATTGTAAGGTATAGTTTAATGTTACACTCACGTTATTGGTTTCGCGTAAATCATACACAAAAGTGAAGCCTTTTACGGTACCAAAGTCAATATTGCCATAAGTATTATAAGTTAAAGGATAAGCTTGATTTACTCTGATTACTTGTTCCATATCCTTCATTTGACGATAGAAAGAAGAAATACGAATCACTGAGTTTCCGGTTTCATTTAACAACTGCTCAAAACCCAACTCATAATCAGTTGTTTTTTGCGGACGTAAATTTGGATTTGCAATAACAGCACCACTGTTATTTTCCATAAAATAATAACTAAATGGGTCTAATCGCACTGAACTTGGGCGTTGCGTTAGTACATCGTAATGTGCAAATAAGTTAGCAACATCGGATATAGGGAAAGAGAATGCAATACGCGGCATTAAATTCACAGACGGCTTATAATCCTTAAATGATTCAGATGGAACAAAATCTTCCGATTTAATAGTTACATCCGGTTTTGTTAAGTAAGGGGTAATTTTACCTGTAGCTGAATTTTGCGCTATTTTTAATGGATCCGCTTCTTCAATACCCAATGCATTATACCAAATATCACCATTTCTATAACCCAATATTGCTGAAGGATTGTTTAAGTCGTTTACATATACAACATAATCTTCGCCCATATTGGAAGGGTGGGCAATTGTTTTTCCGGCTAATTCAGTAACCTCACCCACTTTTTTAGTTTCGTACAATGAGTATGGGTCACTTAATACGCGTTGGTTCGCATCAAAACGGTCAACACGCAAACCTACTTTAAACTTTAAATCTTTAAAGTCGAAGTTATCTTGAATATACCCTGATATGTAAATAGGTTGAAAAGCAGGAATAACTCTGGTGAACTTATCGTTATCGTCCTTTTTTGTAAAGAAATCATCAAAAGAAGTGTTGCCTTTTAATTTATTCCCTTTATAATCATAACCGTTATAAAAAACCAATTGATTACCATCATTACTTATTAAGTCATCAGCACTGAACAAATCAAGCGAGAATTTACTTCTATCCATATTGTCAATGTCAACCCATTCTGTTTTCCCAAAACCTTCTTTTTCTCTTAAGCTCTTTGAAAACTGGCGCTCACTATCCTCAACATATAGTCTGTCATAATTTACAGTATCCTGAAAAACACCATTAGCGTCCATTACCAAAATAGGATTCGTTTTATCTAACTCGTTGATGTGTAAGTTTGCCAATTGTCTCATCCTAGTATATAAACCAATCGGTAATATAGTCCAAGACGCTTCATTTCTTTGATCATACTCAAAACCAACTTGTATAGCGTGGTTTTTAACATCTGCAGAGAAAGCAGTACTAACGTTGAATTGAGTATTGTTTGTTTCTGAATAACCACCATATTGACGACCAGTATTGAACCATAAGCCATATACGTCTATCGGACGATTTCCATTTAACAAACCTCCACCATCGGTAATTTGAGTTGTATTTTGATAATTACCTCGTAAGTTAGGGTTACGGGTATCGTTGTACAATAAATCGCCTGCATCGCCAATAATATTATAGTATTGAGTAGTCCAATTAGCTGCCTCAGGATTTAACTCTGTATTTGGTTGGAAAGAAACCAAGGTGTCGCGGAAACCATTGTTTACAAACACATTTTGATACCCTGCTGCACTTCCATATTCGTAGGTTTTTGTTTTGTAGGTTTTGAACTTCCCATAATACCCGTAATCAAAAAAGTTGTCTTTATGGTTATCGTCTTGTTGTATGTTATGAACTTTTGCATATGAAACATTCAATGTATAAAATGCATTTTTTATGGTAGCTGCCGATTTCGCATCCTTTGCATCTCCTTTTTCAGCTTCGGCCGATGCGAATCTTTGTTGTAACCTACCGTATACTCTCCAAGTGTTATCAATACTTTGTGGGTTGTTTACGGGATTGAACAATGCATAACCGTATACAAAATCGTGGCGCTTATTGTAGTTGTAATTTCCACCAACAGTAAAGGTTAAATTTTTGGTTGGTTTGTAGCTTATTTTACCTGTTAATGAAGCCGTGTTGGTACGGATGTTTTGGCGCGCATCAATTTTCTCCAAATCGTTCAAGGTAATGTACTCTGTATTTCTCTTAGTTCCTGAACTGTTGGGTGATTTACGCAATGGGTTTTGTTCCAAGTAAGTCAACACACTATCTTTTACTTTATAGAAACCAATGGAAGATGGATTTGCATCTTTCTCAGTTGTGAATTGTGCTCCAATGGAGAAACCGAGTACAGAAGCTTTGTCGCCTGTTACAGTATCTTTTTTGAAAAGGATAGGGCCGGTAGCACTCAATATTATTGAATTGTAACCAAACTTGTCGGTAAGTTGCGAACTAATCGCTTCAACACCGTAACCGTATGTACTTGCCGGACCACGTGTTGTTAAATTTACACCACCACCAGTTAAGTCACCCAAGGAAGCAGGAACACCACCCGTTACAACTGTAATTTGTTCAATTTCCGATTGCGGAATATTTACCGAACCAATTGCTCTGATACCATCCACAAAATAAACGGTTGAAGACTCACGACCACCGCGCATATTTAATCCTTTTCCTTCATCTGCCTGAAAAACTCCTGCAGTTGTCGCTGCAATGGCATTGATGTCCTTTGTTGCCATATTTTCGTACTCCGCCTTTGTTACCGTACCTCCAGAGCTACCATTTTTTTCAATAAGTGGCTCTTTGTACTCAACCTTTTCAAAAGTTTTTATCTCCTGAACACTTGATGCTAATTTAGCTTCAACGTATTTTGTTTGGCCGTCAATAATGGTAACACCAACAAGCTCCATTGGCTTGAAACCTAAACTTGAAATTTGGATATTACACTTACCTGCAACAATTGGCTTGATGGTTAAATTACCGTCAAAATCGGTTTTTCCTGAACCGATGATAGCTCCACCCGCCTTAACAGTTACACCCGCAAAAGGAACCGGTTCGCCAGTGGCAGGATCGGTTACCGTAACTTTTAATGCTGTTTGTGCAAACAATGTTGTGGCTCCCAAAAGCACTAATATGACTGTGATTCGTAAATTTTTAAGCATATATATAGAATAAATACGTTAGTGTTCTATTTTAGTTTGTGTTGTAAAGATAAACACTATAATTTGTTTTAACAAATTTTAAGGGTTTATTTAAAATGCGTTTTTAACGTTAATTTTTACTTTAAAATTTAGTATTTGATTTTCAGTACTTTATTTTGAAAAAAGTTTCTTTAAAAAGAATTCGTTTTTATGCTCGTTATTCTTACGTGCTTTCTTTTTTGACTTTTTCATTCGCTTGCGTGTTTCCTTTGTTTGTATGCGTAAATGACGTTTTCTGCCCTTCTCCTCAGCCTCTCTTATTTTTTGCGCTTGTTCTTCCTTTTGCCTATCAAATTTTTCCTGATTTTTATCCTTGTCCTCTCCCTTTTCCTTTGAACCGTGTATAACAGG
>CAIMGI010000177.1 GCA_903840505.1 uncultured Bacteroidota bacterium | reverse complement strand
ATAAAGAAGCCGATATGTTGTTTGAATTGCTCAACAAACAAGATACCTGTGATATTCTTTACTTTGGTGAATCGTCAAATTTTACACCCGATAGTTTTGAGTTGTGTAAAAAATACATCAGCGAACTAACGGCCGAATATTATCCTTCCTTGCGCTTGGCCTCTGTCGACAGACCGGCAATGCACGCAGGAATTTATTTATCCGTTATAAAAAATATTCCTGCTACAGCGAAAGTTAAAACATTAATAGTTACAATGAACTTGCGTTCCTTTGGTGCCAATTGGATACATTCTAAATTGGAAACTCCCCTGCAAAAAAGCAATGTGATGTATCAATTGTATCCTCCTTTGGTAAATAGGTTTATGCTTTCTTTAAATTGTTATGAGAAAAAAAATGAAGTTGAACGAGATGCGGATATGAAAAAGCAGTGGGCAAACGAACCCTTTCACTTTCCATATCCGTTCAAATACCGAACAGTAATTGACTGGGATAAGTCGGTAGGAGAGGGTAGTTTTTTAAATCCCGATGGATCTTGGGATATGCTTAAAATAGGACTTGCTACCAGCTACATTAAGACTTATGGATTTCAAATAAACACAGAAACCAATCCCCGTATAAAGGATTTTGATGAAATTGTAGCAGTGGCAAAACAAAAAAAATTGAATATAGTATTTAACCTATTGGCTGAAAATGTTGCTTATGCGGATTCATTGGTTGGTAAAGACCTTGTTTTTTTAATGCAACAAAACAAACAATTGCTCATTGACCGTTATACTCAGAAAGGTGCTATAGTAGTTGATAATTTTGAAGTAGTTCGGGGAAAGGATTTTATTGACCAGCGTTGGACAACGGAACATTACAAGGAAAGAGGAAGAAGAGCTATTGCTAAAAATGTAGCAGAAGCCTTGAAAGGGATTTACCCGAGAGAATTTGTTGAAGTGTCCAACAATTAAAGCAACTCAAAAAATAATGTTATTTTTACGTTTATAAATTCATAGAAATGAGCGTTGTGATTAAAAAGCTTTCCATTGTTATTCCTGCTTATAATGAAGCAGCTACCATACACCTTATTTTAAATAAAGTTGCTGCGGTAAACCTAATGAATGGGATTGAAAAGGAAGTGATTATTGTAAACGACTGCTCAACCGACAATACCTCTCAAGCCATTGAGAAGTATATTAGTGAACATCCAACTGCCGGCATAAAACTATTTAACCAAACTGTAAATATGGGTAAGGGTGCTGCTTTGCACAAGGGAATATCCTTGGCTACGGGTGAGTATCTTATTATACAAGATGCAGACTTAGAATACGATCCACAGGAGTACAATATGCTGCTAAAGCCTGTAGTGGACGGGTTTGCTGATGTTGTATATGGCTCTCGTTTTTTGGGAGGCAATCCGCACCGCATTTTGTTTTACTGGCATACGCTAGGAAATAAATTTCTTACTGCACTTTCCAATATGTTTACTAATTTGAATTTAACAGATATGGAAACCTGTTATAAACTGTTTAAGACATCCATAATACAAAGCATTTTACTGAAAGAAAATCGATTTGGCTTTGAGCCTGAAGTAACAGCAAAAATTTCAAGGGTACCAAACATACGTATATATGAAGTAGGAATTTCGTATTACGGACGTACCTATGAGGAAGGAAAAAAGATAGGGTGGAAGGATGGTTTTAGGGCTATTTACTGCATATTGAAGTATAATTTATTCAGTACAAAAGTGTTTAAATAAATTTTAGGCATAAAAATGCAAATAGATAAAAAGTATTATATCCTCTTTTTTGTTGCGGTTTTAGCAATCTCTATACATTTCAAATACCAGGATATTTTATTTTACTATCCGCAGTCGGCCGATATGTGGCGACAAGCAGATTGTGCTTCCTTTGCCTTTAATTATTACCAACACGGGATGCATTTTTTTGAGCCCGAAATTCACAATTTGCTCAGTGGAAGCGGAAAGGCAGTAGGTGAGTTCCCTATTATTTACTATTGTGTTGCCTTTTTGTATAAAATTTTTGGGCCGCATATATTTATTTTTCGTCTGTTCAATTTGGTGATATTTTATTTTGGGCTCACTGCGCTTTTTAAACTTACT
>CAIMGI010000176.1 GCA_903840505.1 uncultured Bacteroidota bacterium | reverse complement strand
TATTCCATTTTATAAGTTTATTATTTTTTTAAGTAAATTGTATTCTTCGAAGTATCTTTTTTTAATTTCTTTTAATTTTGAAATTTTTGAAGAGTAAATTTCATCTGAATTTTGATCTATGTGTCTCAAGGTTTCAGAAATATAATTCATATCTGAAATATTTTCTAATAAACCACTTAAATTGCT
Organism: uncultured Bacteroidota bacterium; assembly: GCA_903840505.1. GTDB lineage: Bacteria > Bacteroidota > Bacteroidia > UBA4408 > UBA4408 > CAIMGI01. The sequence continues at coordinate 2,531 of CAIMGI010000176.1, read as the reverse complement.
CTGCGATTTAATGCTGTTGCTCATTCTTACTTTGCTTTTATGTCTTCTGTGTCTATTCCATCAATTTTTACTTCTTCCCCGTTTACATAAGTAAAAATTGAAACTAAAAGACCGGCACTGTCAAAGTGTTTCCAGTCACCCTCTTTGTTTCCCATTATATATTTTCCTTCTTGCTCAGTTGCGCCATTATCATAATAATACACGTGCTTACCATTCTCATTACCATCAATAAAACTACCTTCAAAAGCCTTTTTTCCATTTGTATATGTACTTTTCCAAACCCCATCCATTTGACCATTTTTGTAGCTTCCTTCATTTTTTCTATCACCATCAATACTTACCCAAGGTCCATCTTTTTCACCATCAACAAAATCACCTTTTGTTATTACCGTTCCGCTATCGCTGTATTCAATCATTATTCCATCGGGTTTGCCGTTCCTAAACTTTTCTTCTCTAAGCACTTTTCCTGTTTCATAATACCAATTCCAATCGCTAACAGGCTTTCCTCCTGCAATAAATTTTCCGCGCTGTTCTATTTTTCCATTCTGATAATAGTAAATCCACTCGCCTGTTCTTTTCCCGTCAATATAATCGCCTTCGCTTTTTAGTTTTCCATCTGTATAATATTCTCTCCATTTTCCTTGTTGGTAGCCCCTTTCATCATATATGCCTTCCGCAACAACAAATCCGTTGCTGTATGTTTTTCCGGCAATTATTAATCCTTCTTCCGAATAAATTCGGGTTACCCCTTCTGGAATCCCATCTTTATATGTTCCTGAACTTTTAACTTTTCCATTATCATAATAATCTAATTTTACATCCAGCTTAACCAATTCTGCAGCATTTTTTATATAAACACCATCCTCATATTTTTCTGCCTTTAATAAGTTTCCATCATAAGCAAACTCCTTCACATAGCCGTCTAATTTATCGTCTTTGAATTTTTCTTCTTTTTTAACATTTCCATTGTCGTAAAATGTTCTCCAAAACCCTTGCTTTTTTCCAAACTTGTCTATCCTGTTTATTCTTTCCTCTGTGGCAACATATCCGTTTTTATATTTTGTTATTGTTATTATAGTCCTATCCTTTGCATACTCTTTTCCAATACCTTCTTCTTTTCCATTTTTGAATGGTATGTCTTTTATTTTAATATCGTCTTTGTAATAATTTGTATTTCCTTGTTTTAAGTCAAGTTCATAATTTTCTTCAAACAATAGTTTTTTTGTTTCTGTATCAAATGTTTTTTTTAATCCATTCTTTTTACCTTCTTTATAATTGTACTCTTGGCTTAATATTCCCTTTTCATTATAAAACTTCCAAGTGCTGTCTAGTTGCAAATTTTTTCTACTTCCTTCCGATTTTATATTTCCGTTTTCATAAAATGTTTTCCAATATCCATTAGGTTTTCCATTCAGCATTGTTCCCTCGCTTGAAACTTTTCCGTTAGGATAATAAAACGTATTTAAACCATTCGGATTCACTTCTTGAGCAAATATGTCTGTAATAGTAAATACACACGATATAATTAAAATAAAACTTATTTTTTTACAGTCCATATTTCGCAGAAATTTCTAACATTCTTTTTATTGGTGTTTCGGCTTTTTTTCGTAATGTTTCATCCATCTCTAAAACGGGTGTTTCGTACTTTAAACAAATATAAAGCTTTTCCAGCGTGTTTAATTTCATATGTGGACAATCATTACAAGCACAGGCATTATTTTGGGGTGCCGGAATAAATGTTTTATTTGGTGACGATTTTTGCATCTGATGAATAATTCCACTTTCTGTGGCAACAATAAATTCATTTACATCACTTTTTTTTGTATAATTTAATAATGCTGTTGTACTTCCTATAAAATCAGCTATTTCCAGAATATTAGATTCACATTCGGGATGCGCAATAAGTTGTGCTTTTTTATGCTTGTTTATTAATTCATTTATCTTTTTCAAAGAAAAAATTTCGTGAACCATACAGGCACCATCCCATAATATCATATTTCTACCCGTTTTTTTATTTATGTAAGCACCTAAATTTTTATCGGGAGCAAATATTATTTTTTGTTCTTTTGGTATAGATTCTACTATTTGAACAGCATTACTGGATGTACATATTATATCTGTTAATGCCTTTATTTCAGCAGTACAATTTATATAAGATATAACAATCGCGTCCTTATACTTTTCTTTTAATTTCAAAAAACTATCAGAAGGACAAGAGTCTGCAAGTGAGCATCCTGCTTTTAAATCGGGTAATAAAACTTTTTTTATAGGATTTAATATTTTAGCTGTTTCTGCCATAAAATGTACTCCAGCAAAAACAATTATATCTGCATTTGTTTTAGCTGCTTGTTGTGCTAATCCTAAGCTATCTCCAATATAATCCGCTACATCCTGTATATCCGCATCTTGGTAATAATGTGCCAGTATAACTGCATTTTTTTCTTTTTTAAGTATATTTATTTCTTTGAACAAATCTAAGGAATAATCTAAAGAAACATCTAGATATCCTTTTTCAACAACCAACTTAGTAT
>CAIMGI010000175.1 GCA_903840505.1 uncultured Bacteroidota bacterium | reverse complement strand
ACCGAGATCTACACAGGCGAAGACACTCTTTCCCTACACGACGCTCTTCCGATCTACGCACTATCTATAATATGATATACCAAGATGGGCCAAAAGGCAACATTATGGTGAAGCGATTTGCCGTAAGTGGTGTAACACGTGATAAAGTATACGATTTAACAAAAGGAACAAAGGAGTCTACAGTTTTATATTTTACTGCGAATCCAAATGGTGAGTCGGAAACAATTAATGTGTTGTTGCGACCTTTACCAAAGCTTAAAAAATTAACTTTCGATTTCGATTTTGCAGAACTTGCCATCAAAGGTAGAAACTCAATTGGAAATATTATTTCACGTTTTCCGGTAAAGAAAATTGTTCAGAAGGAAAAAGGTGTTTCTACTTTGGGTGCTAGAATGATTTGGTTTGACGACACCGTTCAGCGATTAAATACTGATCAACGAGGACAATATATTGGTGAATTTAGCGCAGACGATAAGATTATTGTGATTACACAATCGGGATATTATAGATTATGCAATTTTGATCTTACAAATCATTTTGAAGAAGATTTAATTGTGATAGAAAAGCTCGATCCTTTAAAACCTATTTCGGCAATTTATTTGGATGGAGAAAAAAAGGAGTATTTTGTGAAACGATTTTTAGTAGAGCCAAGTGATAAGAAAGTTTTGTTTATAAGTGAAGTAGAAGGCTCACAGCTGGAATTGGTAAGCACGGAACTTTTACCTACTGTTGAAATAAAATTTGCGAAGAATAAGGGCAATGAAGTGCCCAATCAAAAAATAAAATTAGCTGATTTTATCACAGTTAAAGGGTTAAAAGCAAAAGGCAATAAGCTCACAATGGGTAAAGTAAAAGAGATTAACCTGATTGAACAAGCTGAACCATTGAAGCCAGCAGTTGCTGCTCCAAAACCCGAAATGGAAATTGATTCTGAACGATTAGAGCGGTTAAAGAAAATAAAATCGGGCTTGGATGATATGGACAATCAGATTGAATTAGAGTTTTAATTAATCCTGTTTAATTAAATATTTCATACTTTTATATTACACAACATCAAAAAATACACCCCTATGAAAAAAATATACTTAGCCTTATTAGCAGTTAGTATTTCATTAACTGCTTTTGGTCAAAAAAATATGACCTTGGTTGGAACCTTACCTTACCCGGGTTCGCAACTTTCTAATATTGGTGGTTTTGTTGATACTTTGGGTAATGAATATGCTTTAGTAGGTCACGAATTTGGACTTTCTATCGTTGATGTTACCAATCCGGCAACACCTACTGAAGTTGCTCAAATACCCGGTATTCAATCTATTTGGCGTGAGGTAAAAGTATGGGGGCGTTATGCCTATGTAACTACCGAAGGTGGTGGTGGATTACAAGTTATTGATTTAAGAAATTTGCCGGGACTAAATTTACCTGTTAAGCAATGGGCGCCTTCAATTCCAGGACCTAACCAACAGTTGAATTCAATACACGCTTTGCACATCGACAATGGTTTTGTGTATTTATATGGAAGCAATGTAAGCAACAAGGGTATAATTATAGGTGATTTAACAGATCCTTGGAATCCTACTTATGCCGGTATGTACGATGTTCGTTATGTACACGATGGTTATGTAAGAAATGATACTGTTTGGGCAGGCGAAGTGTACGATGGTTATTTTATGGCAATTGATGTATCGAATAAGGCAAATCCTGTTGAGATACAAGGTCAGAATACGCCCAACAATTTTACGCACAATACTTGGTTAAGTGATAATGGACAATTCCTTTTTACTACAGATGAGGTGGATAACTCTTGGTTAGCAGCCTATGATGTTTCCAATACAGCAAACATAAAGTTTATGGATAAAATTCAATCTCAGAATCCCGGCTCTCAGTCAATTGTTCATAATACACATATATTAAACGACTATGCCATTTCATCTTGGTATAAAGATGGTGTTGTAATAACAGATGGGCATCGTCCACAAAATTTGGTGAACGTTGGTTGGTATGATGCAAATCCACTTTCGGGTGGAGGTTATGGTGGTGTTTGGGGAGTGTATCCTTTTTTACCTTCAGGAAATTTGGTTGTATCGGATATGGGCTTGGGTTTATTTGTATATACTCCTACTTATGTAAGAGCGTGTTATTTAGAAGGAAACATTGTTGACAGTGTTTGCTTCACACCTTTAAGCGGAGTGCAGGTTTCAATTCAAGCACTTAGTATACTTGACAGTACGGATATTAATGGTGATTATAAAACAGGAACACCCGATGCGGGAACATATTCCGTTACCTTTTCAAAACCAGGATACAATTCTAAAACAATTACAGGTGTTGTGCTTACAAATGGTCAATTAACAAGTCTTTCTGTTCAATTATTCGCCCCAACTGCAGTTAATATTTCAGGTATTGTGAAAGATTCAAATGCAGTAACGCCCGTCCCAAATATTCAAGTAAATGTTTTTAATGGAAACAATTCATACAATATGACTACAGATAACATGGGCAATTATACAAAATGCGCTGTTATTCCAGGCAATTATGATTGGATTGCCGGTGCTTGGGGTTATCAAACAGTTTGCGATAACAATGTATTAATTAATAGTCCGAATGCTGATTTGGGAATAGAATTGGATACAGCAATTTACGATGATTTTGCTTTTAATTATAACTGGACTGTATCAGGAAATGCTGCATCAGGCACTTGGGTAAGAGATATTCCTTTAGGTACTAATAATAACGGAGTAGATTGTAATCCTGGTGTTGATGTGAACAATGATTGTTCCGATAAATGTTATGTTACAGGCAATGCAGGTGGACAGCCCGGTGACGATGATGTGGATGATGGTTTTACTACACTAACATCACCAACTTTTGATGCAAGTGGATTTATTGATTCTCACATAAGCTATTATAGATGGTTTTATAATGGAGGTGGAAATGGTGGTCCCGGTGACGATACATTAACTATAAGTTTAAGTAACGGACAAACTACAGTTCCTATTGAGACCATTACTGTAAATACACCCAACAATTCAACTTGGGTAAATAAAGTATTTAAAATATCTAATTTTATTACTCCTACAGCTACAATGAATTTTGTTGCTCGTATTGCCGACCAAGCTATTTCAGGACATTTAGTTGAAGGTGGTGTAGATAAGTTTGAGGTAATGGAAGGTCCTGCCGGGTTAGATGAAAGTGCTTTTATTCTTAAAAATCACATTGCCATATTTCCGAATCCGTTTAATGGAACAACAACGGTTTCCTATTTAATGGATGCATCTAAAAATGCAGTATTGAGAGTAACAGATATAACAGGACGTGTAACTGAAGAATTACAATTATCTTCAACAGAAGGAAGTGTAGCCATTGGCAGTGGCTATGTAAATGGAATGTATTTTGTTCAGTTGGTTAACGGACAAAAAATATCCAATGTATTAAAAGTGGTAAAATATTAATTTTATTAAATACTATATAAAGGTGTCCCGCATTTTGGCGGGACATTTTATTTTGTTGTAATTCGTAATCAGATTTAGTTATTTTACACTGTATTTAAAGCAATGCAAAAAAATATTTTCCAACATATACGTGATTTTCTGCAAGAACGATCCTTGATTGTAAATGGGAAATTTTCGGTATTTGTCATTTGCATTGTTGTTTCATTATTGTTTTGGTTGCTAACTGTTTTGTCTAATAATTATACAACCACACTCACTTTTCAACTAAGTTATACCAACTTGCCACCCGACAAAATTATTGCCAACAAATTACCGTCTTCAATAAATGCTTCTGTTACGGCAAAAGGTTTTTTATTGTATTCTTATACCTTGCTCAATCGTTCCGATACGCTTTTTATAAGCGAAAAAAACATTAACAGTAAAAATAATGGGAAGGATTATTTTGTGGCTACCAACTTGCTTATACCTGAGTTTGCAGCACAGCTTAATAACAATATGAAAATTAATTTTTTAACCACCGACACCATTAATTTTTATTTCGACAAAAAAGCGTTTAAAGTACTTCCTGTAAAGCTAAATTTGAAATACACCTTTGAGAAACAGTATCAACTGAGTGATATGATGAAGGTGAGTCCAACAAAATTGGTTATTAGCGGACCCAGCAGTTTACTAGATAAGTTAACGTACATTGAAACTGAAAAAGTAAACATTGTCAATTTAAATAAGTCAATGCAAGTTAATTTGCCCCTGAAAATTGATAAGGAATTCGAATCGCTTGATTTTTCTTCAAAAATAATTGTAGTAAACATTCCGGTAGAAAAATACACAGAAGCAAATATTGAAATTCCAATTAGTGTGAGCAATGTTCCTGAAAATTATAGCATCAAAACTTTTCCGGATAAAATAAAAGTGAAGTATACTGTAGCATTAAGTAACTTTGAGAAAGTTAGTCCTGGAATGTTTACTGCTGTTGCCGAATACAATGCCAATGATTCTACTAAAAGTAATAAGCTAAAAGTTAGCTTAGCAAAAACACCGGATTATGTTTTGAATTGGCAAATTTATCCGCAAAAAGTAGAGTATATATTACAATATAAATGATAAAAGTAGGAATTACCGGAGGCATTGGAAGTGGTAAAACATACGTTTGTGCCGTTTTTGAAAAAATGGGAGTGCCTGTTTTTTATGCCGATGAAGAAGCAAAAAAATTAAGTGAATCGGATGCGGTAGTAAGTAAAATTGTTGAAACCTTTGGATCATCAATATTGGGGAAAGATAGTAAGGTGGACCGAAAAAAATTAAGTGAATATGTATTCTCGAACCCCGGTGAATTACAAAAATTAAATGCGATTATTCATCCCTTGGTAAAGAAAAGGTTTGAAAATTGGTTGCAAGAAAACAGGGGTAAAAAATATATTTTAAAAGAAGCAGCTATACTTTTTGAAACCGGATTAGACAAAGAGATGGATAGTATCATTACAGTTGTAGCCGATAAAGAAACAAGAATTGAAAGAGTGAAAAAGCGCAGTAATCTTACAGAAGAGGCCATTGGAAAAATTATGGCAAGTCAATGGGGTGATGAAGAAAAAATAAAACGATCTTCTTTTGTAATCAATAACAATGCAAATGAACTTCTGTTACCTCAAATTATAAGCATCCACAATGCCTTAATACATTGAGTTTGTAGCCTGTCTTTGTTTTTGTATAGAATGTGATTGTGCTTTGTGAAAATTTGTTAATTAGCTAATTCATAAATAAATAGTATCTTTGCGGCAGTTTAAAAAACGGGAATTTTTCCGAGACGAATTAAACAACAATTAAACTGCCTGTCGAAGAGGTAGTTATGCTACTGAAAGTTGTTCGATTCAACTCAATAATATCCCATTATTGACGAACAATTTATATTAACAAACAAAAATTATATGAACAAATTTGAAGAATTAGGCATTGATGCCATTATAGCTAAGGCTATTACCGAAATGGGTTTCGAAACTCCAACACCCATTCAACTAGAAGCAATACCCGAATTGATAAAGGGAAACCGCGATTTAATCGGTCTTGCTCAAACAGGTACAGGAAAAACCGCTGCTTTTGGATTACCGCTTACAAAATTAATTGATTTTGAAGATAGAAATACGCAAGCCTTAATTATTTGTCCTACACGTGAATTGTGTTTGCAAATAACACGCGACTTACAAAGTTTTACCAAGTATGTTAAAAGTGCCAATATTGTAGCAATATATGGCGGTGCTAGCATCGAAACACAAATACGCGAAGTATCAAGAGGTACACAAATTATTGTGGCAACTCCGGGACGTATGGTTGATATGATTAAACGTAGAAGGGTAAAATTGCAATCCATTAAAGTAGTAGTATTGGATGAGGCGGATGAAATGTTGAATATGGGTTTCAAAGAAGATTTAGACAGCATTTTATCCGAAACTCCGAGTGAAAAAAATACCTGGTTATTCTCTGCAACAATGCCTTACGAAGTAGCTCGTATAGCAAAAGCATATATGAGTAATCCGTTTGAGATTACCGTAGGTAAACAAAATCAAGGTGCCGATAATATTGAACATAAATATTATGTTGTTCAAGCACGTGATAAATATAGCGCCTTAAAGAGAATTGCCGATTACAATCCCGATATTTTTGGAATTGTATTTTGCCGTACCCGTATGGAAACTCAGGAAATAGCAGAAAAATTAATTAGAGACGGTTATAATGCCGATGCATTGCACGGTGATTTATCGCAACAACAACGTGATTCTGTGATGAAGCGTTACCGTGGTAAAACGTTAAATATGTTGGTTGCAACGGATGTTGCTGCACGCGGAATTGACGTAAACGACATTACACACGTTATCAATTATAATTTGCCTGATGATATAGAAAACTATACACACAGAAGTGGAAGGACTGCAAGAGCAGGAAAATCAGGTATTTCTATTGTTATCATCAATAGCAAAGAAGTGTTTAAAATTAAACAAATTGAAAAACAAGTAGGTAAAAAATTCATTCAAGATAAATTACCAGGTGGTGTTGAAGTGTGCGAAAAGCAGTTGATTCACTTGGTGAACAAAATACACGATGTTCCTGTTAACGAAAGAGAAATTGAACATTTTTTACCTCAGGTAATGGAATTGTTGAAGGATTTAAGCAAAGAAGAATTAATAAAGCGAATGCTGAGCGAAGAGTTTAACCGCTTTTTGGATTACTATAAAAATGCTCCTGATTTAAATGTGGATAGCAGCAGAAGAAACGAACGCGGAAGCGAAGGTGCTTCTCAATCAAATGAGAATTCGGGCAGATTTTTTATAAATGTAGGTGAAATGGACGATTTAAATGTGCTTTCATTGCGCGATATGGTTTGTAAAATAACTTCGCTTGATAAAGATGCAGTGGGAAGAATTGATGTAAAAAGCAGTTTCTCATTCTTTGAAGTAGAGCCAAGGTTATCACAAATAGTGAGCGAAGCTTTTAAAGGGCAGAAATTAAACGGACGCAGTGTACGTGTTGAAGCTTCCGGAGGAGGCAGTAGCACGTCACGTTCACGTTCACGAAGTGAAGGTGGTTCCGGTGGGTCTGGTAGCTCAGGAGGCGGAGGCGGTTTTAGAAGAAGAACCGGCAGTAGTGGTGGTGAAGGAAAAGGAAGCTATGGTGGAGGTGGAGGAAGCCGTGAAAAACGCGATTTTTCTTACGGTGGTAAAAAATCATCTACCGGTGGTGGCGATTTTAAAAAGAAGAAGTGGTAGTAATACTTTAGTTTATAGAATAAAAAAGCCCCTTTACTATAATGTGAAGGGGCTTTTATTTTAACATTATTAAAAAATGCTTTGTAAAGTAAACATTATCAATTTACAATTATCCATTATCTCACCAAACTCACATCTCCCTTTTCCTTAAACTTACTACCATCTTTGTATTTTCCTGTACAGAAGTATACAAATACAGCAGTGCTTAATTCTTTTCCTTTGTATGTTCCATCCCAGCCAATATTCTTGTCGGTAGTTTCAAATACCCTTTCACCCCAACGGTCGAACACAGAAAAATTTACTTCAGCTATGGTACTTCCCCTTACAAACAATACATCGTTGTTACCATCCCCATTCGGACTAAACACATCAGGTACAAATAAGGTATTTACTTGGTTTACCGTAATGGTAATACTATCAATGGCATTACATCCATTTACATCGGTAGTGGTTAATGTGTATGTAGTTGTAGTTAAAGGACTAGCCTCAGGATGCTGACAATCGCTGCAACTTAAACCATCCGTAGGTGACCAACTATACTGTACATTATCAGGTAATGCGTGT
>CAIMGI010000174.1 GCA_903840505.1 uncultured Bacteroidota bacterium | reverse complement strand
CAGCGATGAGAGAAAAAACAGTATTCCTAACTATGACGATAATTTCAAAACCATTTTTCCTCGTATGCACAGTGCACAAAACAATCACGTGATTGGATATAAAGACTGGGCCGATATTAAAGGAAAGCCAACTAAGGTTGTAAACAACAAAGGCGAAACGGAAACCTTAATGAAACCAACCTTTGGTGAGAACTTGAAATTCTTTTTTAAGTACCAGATTGGGCATATGTACGGACGTTATTTTATGTGGAATTTTGTTGGAAGACAAAATGATATTCAAGGAAACGGAAGTATTTTAAAAGGAAATTGGATAAGCGGTATCGGTGCATTGGATGCCCCGCGTTTAGGGCCACAAAGTAATTTACCAAAAAGCATGAAAGAAAATAAAGGAATGAACAAGTTTTATTTCTTGCCTTTAATACTTGGTTTAATTGGTATATTCTTTCACTTTAAGCAGGACAAAAGAGATGCGGCAGTAGTAACTTTATTATTTGTCCTTACAGGAATAGCAATTATTGTTTATTTGAATAATACCCCATACCAACCGCGTGAGCGTGATTATGGATACGTAGGTTCCTTCTATGCTTTTGCTATTTGGATTGGATTTGGTGTTTATGCTATTCAAGATTATTTAAGCAGAAAATTATCTGCAACTAGTGGTGCTGCAATTGCTACGGTGGTTGGTTTATTGGCAGCTCCTGTTTTGATGGCAAAAGGTGGTTGGAATGATCACGACCGTTCAAAAAGATATACTGCGCGTGATTTTGCTTTTGACTATTTAATATCCTGTGCACCAAATGCCATATTATTTACAAATGGGGATAACGATACTTTCCCATTGTGGTATGCGCAAGAAGTAGAAGGAATACGAACAGATGTACGTGTGGTAAACTTAAGTTTATCGAATACCGATTGGTACATTGAACAAATGCGAAGAGCCGCTTATGAATCGGAAGGTATTCCTTTAACAATTCAGGAGCCTCAATACCGACAAGGCACAAGGGATTATGTTCCTTTTTACAACAATCCGCAATTGGGTATCGATTCAACTAAATATTATGACATTCACGAATTGATAAAATTTGTAGCGAGTGACGAATCTGCAAACAAGGTTCAAACACAAGGAGGAAGTGAATTGAGTTACCTTCCAACCAACAAGATTTGGATTCCTGTTGATTCGGCTGCAGCTGTTAACAACGGTACAGTTTCTAAAAAGGATGCGGGAAGAATTTTAAAAGGTATTCCTTGGAAAATAAAGAACAGTTATTTGATGAAAAATGATTTAATGGTATTTGATATCATTGCCACCAATAACTGGAAACGTCCTGTATACTTTGCTATAACTGTAGGTGACGACAGCTATTTGAACTTAGAAGATTATTTTCAATTGGAAGGAATGACCTACCGTTTAGTTCCTTTGAGAAACAATAGTTTTGATGGCCAGATTGGAAAAGTGAATACCGACATTATGTATAAAAATATGATGGAAACATTTAAATGGGGCGGTATGGAAAATGGCAATGTTTATATGGATGAAAACAATTTAAGGATGACGATGAACTTCCGTAACAACTTTGCTCGTTTGGCAGATGAGTTGGTAAACGAAGGTCAGAAAGACAAAGCCCTTAAAGCATTGGATAAAGCGATGCAAGTTATGCCAAGAAGTATTGTGCCTTATAACTTCTTTATGCTACCTATTGCCAATAGCTATTTTAGAGCAGGAGGAAATGAGAAGGGTGCTGCAATAATAAAAGAATTAGCAGCCATTTATGAAGAAGATTTGAATTACTATTTCGGCCTAAAAGGTGAATTAAAAAAGAATGTTGATTCTGATATACAACAAGCGATGAGTGTAATGCAAAAGCTTGTTTACATTGCTAAATCAAGCAATCAAACAGAATTGGTGAAAGACATTGAAGGACGTTTCAATAAACTGCAAAGCAGATATACCGGAAGCTAATATTCAATTGTAAATTAACAAAAACGCCTTGCATATTGCAGGGCATTTTTGTTTTAATCATATATAGCTACACACTACTTGAGCAATAAACGGTGATAATGGAAAGTATTTATTAACGTGAGTTCTGGATAAACGTATTTAATACAAAACAATATATTCAGCTGTAAGGCTTTGCCTCACACTCCAATTACTTTTTTTACTCATAAGTAATTTTTCTTTTTTTGTATTCGTGATATCGCTGCGCTAAGTTCTTGACGAAAAAAGTAATCAAAAACCCCGATAGCTATCGGGGCAAGGCAAACGCCATTTTCAGGTATTCGTTTTTTCGCACAAGCCAGCGCCATCAATTACAACGAAACTTGAAATTCGCACCGTTTGCTCATTTGCTACCCACCTTTCTAACTATATAATCAAATCATTTTAGCAGAGCGAGTACATTGACAAAAATATTTCCTTATTCTTATCCTAAACTCAGGTTATTACGTCTTCTGCTTTTTCTTCTTAGCAGCTGGAAACAAAATATTGTTTAAAATAAGTCGGTAGCCGGGAGAATTTGGATGTAAATTTAAATCGGTTGGTGGATCGCCCACAAAATGCTGGTAATCCTCTGGATCGTGACCACCATAAAAAGTCCAGGTACCTTTTCCAAAATCACCGTGAATATAACGGGCTTCGTTAGCAGCTTTGTTATCCCCTAAAATCAAGACATTTGGCTTAATTACTTTTTTATTAAATGAGGTGGATTGTCCCATAAAACCTTTTATGATACGCTCGTGATCTTGACATAACATTGTGGGAACTGGGTCCCATTTCGCTGAAAATTCAAACAAAGCAAAGTAATCGCTACTTTCAGTAACCCTTCTGGTACCGGTTGCATCAATGTTTGAAAACTCGTATTGGTAAGGGTCGGTTATTAAGTTAAAATCTTTAAAGGCAAAGCAATTATCGAAGTTGAGTTTTGAATTATAACTTGGTGTTGAGCCATCACCATCGTAAATGCTTTCGCATATATCCAATCCGTCTGCCGCAAGCGCAATATCATAGGAATCGGTAGCAGAACACATCGCAAAAAGAAATCCTCCTCCAGCAGTAAAGTCACGAATTTTTTGTGCCACACCCAACTTTAACTGCGATACTTTTTTGAAACCCAATTTGTTTGCCATAGCCAGCGAAGCCCTCTCCTCCTCTTGGTACCAGGCAATGTTGTGGTAGGCAGCATAAAATTTCCCGTACTGTCCGGTAAAATCTTCGTGGTGTAAATGCAACCAATCATATAGTGGCAACTTCCCAACTATTATTTCCTCATCGTAAATTACATCGTAAGGTATTTCGGCATAGGTCAATACCATTGTAACAGCATCATCCCAAGGCAATTTTGTTTTTGGCGAATAGACAGCAATTTTAGGTGCTTTTTCCAATTTAACAATATCCATATTCACCTCAGGGTTTGCTATTTCCTGAAGAATTGCAGTATACTGAACATCAGCAATTACTTGGTAGCTAACACCACGAATCGTGCATTCCTTCTCAATATCCTTTACATATTTTATGGCAAAACTTCCACCCCGGTAATTCAGCAGCCAATCTACTTCAATATCGTGTCGCAGGGTCCAATAAGCAATGCCATAAGACTTCAAATGATTCTTTTGCGAAACATCCATTGGTATTAGCAAATAGGATGCGAAAGAAGGCAGCGAAAATAGTAATACTACAATTACAGAAAGCAGAACCTTTTTCATTGTAAATTTTACTTAATTATTAAAATATTAGCGGGTGATTTATTTCACCGCCCACTTTTGCAACTCAGCTTCAAGCGCTTCACCGCGTAAATTCTTTGCTACAATAATACCTTTGTTGTCAACTAAAAAATTGGTCGGGATGCTTTCTACTCCATACAATGCTGCTGCATCAGAAGCCCATTGTTTCAAATCGCTTCCGTGATGAGCCCAAACTAATCCGTCTTGAGCAATCGCATTAGTCCAATCTTTGGGATTTGCATCTAAAGAAACGCTGAACACAGTGTATGATGCACCACCGATAAATTTTTTACCGTTATATGCCTTATAAGCTGCAACTACAGCAGGGTTTTCTCTACGACAAGGGCGACACCAAGATGCCCAAAAATCAATCAGGACGTACATATCTTTGTTAACGGTTGAAAGTCTTATTTCTTTTCCTTCGGGATTCTTTAAAATAATTTCAGGTGCTTTATCACCAATATTAGTTCCTGTATTTCCAGTAACTTTTACCGCTCCATCAGTTGAAGGTTGATAGATAAAACCAAATGCTACCACTGCAACAGCAGCTAATCCTAAAAAAATATTTACTTTTTTCATTGTTGTATATGTTTAATTTATGTTGATTTTCTTTTTACTTCCTTACAATTTCCGCGCCAAGAGCATTTAATCGTTCATCGATGTGCTGATATCCCCTATCAATTTGCTCAATGTTGTGTATGGTGCTTTTTCCTTCTGCCGACAATGCCGCAATAAGCAAGGATACTCCTGCTCTGATATCGGGTGAAGTCATTGAAATACCTTTTAGTTTATGATCGTGATTAAGACCAATAACGGTAGCTCTGTGTGGATCGCACAAAATAATTTGTGCACCCATATCAATTAATTTATCGACAAAGAACAAGCGGCTTTCGAACATTTTTTGATGTATTAAAACGCTTCCTTTTGCTTGTGTAGCAACCACCAATACAATACTCAATAAATCGGGAGTAAAGCCCGGCCATATAGCATCTGCAATTGTAAGTATAGAACCATCAATAAATGTATCTATTTCATAGGAATCCTGTGCCGGTATATAAATATCATCGCCTCTACGCTCTAGTTTAATACCTAAACGTTGGAATATTGTGGGTATAACACCTAACTCATCGTAAGCAACATTTTTAATTGTTATTTCACTCTTTGTCATTGCTGCCAAACCAATGAAACTACCTATTTCAATCATATCGGGTAGTAATCTATGCTCCGTTCCATTCAAAGATGTTACCCCTTCAATGCTCACCATATTTGAACCGACACCCGTTATTTTGGCACCCATCCTGTTCAACATTTTACACAGTTGTTGTACGTAAGGTTCGCAGGCAGCATTATATATAGTGGTAACACCTTTTGCCATTACTGCTGCCATAATAATATTTGCAGTACCTGTAACCGATGCTTCATCCAACAACATATAGCAACCTTTCAAATCCTTTGCTTCTACTCTATAAAATTCATCGCCCGGGTCGTAACTGAATTTTGCACCTAAATTTTGAAAGCCAATGAAATGTGTATCCAGTCTGCGTCTTCCTATTTTATCTCCACCCGGCTTAGGGATATAACCCTTTCCAAACCTTGATAATAAAGGACCCACAATCATAATAGAACCTCTTAAACTTGCTCCTTTTTTCTTAAATTCCGGTGAGTTTAAAAAATCTACGTTCACATTATCGGCCTGAAAAGTATATTGTTCGTGTCCGGTTTTTTCAACCTTTACACCCAAATCTCTCAACAAATCAATTAATTTATTTACATCTACTATATCGGGAATATTGCTGATGGTAACTTTTTCGGATGTCAATAACACAGCACACAAAACTTGCAATGCTTCGTTTTTTGCCCCTTGAGGAACTAACTCTCCTTTTAATGATTTGCCGCCCTTTACTTCAAATGTTGCCATATTATTGTACTAGAATTTTATCCGTTATTACTTCTGCGGTATGGATTATTGTGTGGCTTACCGTTATTTTTCTTTTTGTTTTTTGGAATATTTGCTTGTGGTTTTGCTGTTGCAATATTTACAAATGCCAAGCGTGTATTCTCTTTTACTTTCAATTTACCTTTCGTCAACAAACTCATATGGTCGAGAATAATCTCATCGTTTACCACATCCTTGTTCCAATTGATGTATGATTTTTTCATCAAGTTTGCTACATCTTCAGCAAATGAAACGCGTTCTTCACCTTCTTCAACCTGCATCGCTTTTTCAACAAAAGCCTCCACTATTCTGCCGTAATGTTTGAACTTAATATTTTTTGTTGGGTAGGAAACTCTATCAGGTTTGGTTGTAAAGGTGTCTTTAGAAGGTATAGGATAAGGTGAATCGACATCCAATTTAAAATTAGAAATAATAAAAAGGTGATCCCATAACTTGTGTGTGAAATCGGTAATGTCTCTTAAGTGTGGGTTTAACTGACCCATAACCTGAATAATTGCCTTTGCAAATTTATTTCGCTCTTCTCTATTTTCTAAAGTGCAAGCGTGGTCAATCATATTTTGTATATGCCTACCGTATTCGGGTAAAACAAGTTCCGCTTTGCTCGTATTGTATTCCATAAAATTATTTATTTACCAAAAGTAAGCAATTAAAACCAAAAGGGAAACGATAATATGAACTTGTTTTCCATATTTAAGCGTTGAAAAATTCATCTTTAAAATTAACCAAATACAACTTTTCTGTGGCACGTGTTAAAGCGGTATACAACCATCTTAAAAATTCAATGTTCATCATTTCATCGGTTAAATAACCCTGTTCAATGAAAACCGATTTCCATTGTCCGCCTTGTGCCTTGTGACAAGTTACGGCATAGGCAAATTTAACTTGAAGAGCATTGTAATAAGGATCCTTTTTAATTTTTTGATAACGTATGGATTTGTTCTCAATCTCCATATAATCGGCCAATACGCTTTCATATAATTTTCTGTTTTCATCATACGTTAAGGAAGCACTTTCCGACATTATGCTATTCAATATAATTTTAGCATCAAACTCTTCGTCCTCGTAATCAATCATTTTGAGTGTTACATCGGCAAATGAAAAGCCATACATTTCCTCACGTTTTTTTATTCTTGTTATGATAACAGTATCACCATTTGCAATAAAATCGGCTTTTGAATCGGCCGGTAACCAATGATAATTGTTTCGCACCACCATCAAATAATCGCCAATAGATATATCGCTTTCCTGCCAACGAATGAGTGCTCTTATTTGTTGATTGTAAATGTTTGCTCTTTTATTGCTTCTGCAGAGAACAATGGTTTCATCGGCACCGTAGGTTGTGTAGGATTGCTGTAAGGCTTCTTGTAACTCACTTCCAGGCAAACGCTCAATGTCTGAAAACCCCTCCACTTCAAAAGCAGGGAAACCACTTTTCATCTCCAACATTTGCAACCTTAACTTAGTGGCATTGATTAAAATACCCGATGAATCGGCTTGGCGCATTACTTCTTTGAGTTCTACCGAATCGATATTCATACCGAAAGAAGAACTAAGGTATTCAATATCCAAAGCAGGACTTCCATCCAATTTTACAGGAGGTAATTGCGCAGTATCACCTACCAACAAAAGCTTACAATTTTCACCACTGTAAACAAATGAAAACAAATCTTCCAACAAACTTCTTCCTCCAAATAAATTACCATCGCTTTCATAACTGTCGCCAATCATTGAAGCCTCATCCACTATAAAAAGCGTATTGGTGTATTTGTTAGCCTGTATGTTGAATTTTATATTCCCAAATGCATCGGGGGCCAGTTTATAAATTTTTGAATGAATGGTAAAAGCCGGACGTTTTGAATACTTCGACATTACTTTTGCTGCCCTTCCTGTGGGTGCCATCAGTAACGATTTCATATTGATGGAGGGTAGAATATTTACCAATGCCCCAATTAGGGTTGTTTTTCCTGTTCCGGCATAACCTTTCAACACAAACAGTTCGTTTGCTTCTTTATGAAAAACAAAATCCGATATTTTTTTTATAAAAACCGTTTGATCCTGCGTTGCTTCAAAAGGGAGGTGTTGAGTAAAAAGGGAAGAAAATTGTTCCGGCAGCACATTATCTGGTATAAAAAAACAGCCCTCTCTTTAACACTAGAAAGGACTGTTTAGGAGTTGTAATTAATTATAAATATTTGTAAATTTTTGTTTTCGTCTTTTTCTTGTATTTCCATTCTACTTTAAAACCATAAGCACAATTGTTGGCAGCTGGCGCAACCACATTACCACTTTGGTCAACCGCAGCAGTTGTAGTAAGTTCAAAACTTTTTGCTGCTACACGAATAATTAGCTGCCCTTCAACAGGTGCATTTGCTCCACAGCTGTAATTCCAAATGATTGGTGTAGATACTTGGCTGGTAAAGTTATCGCCTTCGCGCGTAGTCCCCCAATTCTCCAGATTACTCAATCCATCTTGTGAACCCAAACCTTCACCTTTACAAGTCAATACAGCATTTGCATAAGTGTAAGTATATTTACGGTTGATGTTCCAAGTTGAATGATTTCCATCATCGAAAGTCACATCCAAGTTCGTTCCTGTAACCGTAACCGCCAATGATGGTTGCAATGCAAAAACCAATAACACCCAATTTCCACCAGTAACATTTGTAATGGTATGTGTTCCGTCAAAAGTTAAACTTTTACTATCAGAAACTCGGGTTACCTTATAGGCAGTATAATCCAATTGTAAAACAGCACCCACATCTTTCCAACGCTTTCCGTTAACATAATCAACAAGTGTTACTTTTATTGAACCGCTTCTCTTTCTGTTATTACAAGCTGTAACACCATCGTAATTGATAGTAACGATTCCTTGTGCACGTAAACTTGTATCTACAGTAGCACCACAAATGCTTGTAGCTGCAATTTGAGCAGCTGTCATTGTTTTTCCTGCCAATAAGTTATTGTTCGAAACAGCAATGTTCGCATCCGAAACAGCACCATCGGTATTGGATTGTACATTCTGATTATCCTCAGAAGTATGTCCATCCTCTTCTTTAAATTCTTGATTTTTTTTACAAGATAACAGGGCTATCATCATCAAGGCAGAAAGAAAGAGTAATTTTCTCATAACAAAATACGTTTAAGATTATTTTATACAAAATTATTAAAATTCCGCATCAAAAAAAGAAAAATCAACTTAATTTTCAATTCATAAAATTGCTATTCCAAAAGTTTTATAATACAGCATAAAATATATAATTTCGTGACGTCTATTTAACCAACATACCTAAAAACAACAAAAAACACTATGGCTTTTGATATTGAGATGATAAAGGCACTTTACGAAAAGATGCCCTCTAAAGTTGAAGCAGCGCGTAAATTAATTGGTCGCCCGCTTACATTAACTGAAAAAATTCTTTACTCCCATTTACATATTGACCAAAAATCGGAAAACTTCCAACGAGGAAAATCTTATGTTGATTTTGCTCCGGACAGAGTTGCGATGCAAGATGCAACTGCGCAAATGGCATTGTTGCAATTTATGCAATCGGGTCGTCCGAAAGTAGCTGTTCCTTCAACTGTTCACTGTGATCACTTGATTACTGCGAAAGAAGGTGCCGCAACAGATTTGGCTTTTGCAACTAAAGAAAGCAAAGAAGTATTTGATTTTTTAGGTTCAGTTTCTAATAAATATGGAATTGGTTTTTGGAAGCCGGGTGCCGGAATCATTCACCAAGTGGTTTTAGAAAATTATGCATTCCCAGGCGGAATGATGATAGGTACCGATTCACACACTGTAAATGCAGGTGGACTAGGAATGATTGCGATTGGTGTTGGTGGTGCTGATGCTTGCGATGTAATGGCAGGTTTGGCATGGGAATTAAAAATGCCAAAATTAATTGGTGTTAAATTAACAGGAAAATTAAATGGTTGGACTGCTCCGAAAGATGTGATCTTAAAAGTGGCAGGTATCTTAACTGTAAAAGGTGGAACCGATGCTGTTGTAGAATATTTTGGTGAAGGTGCAACGTCTATGAGTTGTACAGGTAAAGGAACTATTTGTAATATGGGTGCAGAAATTGGCGCAACTACTTCTACATTTGGTTACGATGCTTCTATGGAACGTTACTTAAAAGCTACCGGAAGAGCAGATGTTGCTGAACTTGCGAATAAAGTAAAAGAACATTTAACAGCTGATGCTGATGTCTATGCAAATCCTTCCAACTATTTTGATCAAGTAATTGAAATTGATTTGAATACGTTGGAGCCTCATGTAAACGGACCATTCACTCCAGATTTAGCAACTCCTATTTCTAAGTTAAAAGAAGAAGCCATTAAAAATGGTTGGCCTTTAAAAATTTCTGTTGGTTTGCTTGGTTCTTGTACTAACTCTTCTTACGAAGATATTTCTCGTGCAGTGAGTTTAGCAAAACAAGTATCGTCAAAAAACTTAAAAGCAAAATCAGAATACTTAATCAATCCAGGTTCAGAGCAAATTCGTTTTACGATTAAACGTGATGGATTCTTAGATGTGTTCGATCAAATTGGTGCAAAAGTATTTACAAATGCTTGCGGTCCTTGTATCGGAATGTGGGATAGAATGGGTGCTGAGAAACAAGAAAAAAACACCATCATTCACTCTTTCAACAGAAACTTTGCAAAACGTGCTGATGGAAATCCAAATACGTATGCATTTGTTGCTTCGCCTGAAATAGTAACAGCGATGGCAATTGCGGGTGATTTAACATTTAATCCTTTAACTGATTATTTAACAAACGAAAAAGGAGAGAAAGTAAAATTAGATGCACCAAGTGGTGATGAATTACCTCCAAAAGGTTTCGCAGTAGAAGATGCAGGTTATCAAGCTCCGGCTGCTGATGGAAGTAAAGTGAGTGTAGTTGTTTCTCCAACTTCAAGTCGTTTACAGTTATTAGATCCATTTGCTGCTTGGGAAGGTGTTGATTTGAAAGGATTAAAATTGTTAATCAAAGCAAAAGGAAAATGTACAACGGATCATATTTCTATGGCTGGACCATGGTTAAAGTTCCGAGGACATTTAGATAATATTTCTAACAATATGTTGATTGGTGCAGTAAATGCATTTAACGAAAAAACAGATAACGTAAAAAACCAATTGACAGGTTCGTATGATGCTGTTCCTAAAGTGCAACGCGCTTACAAAGCAGAACATATTGGCTCAATCGTAGTTGGTGATGAAAATTACGGAGAAGGTTCTTCTCGCGAGCACGCAGCGATGGAGCCTCGTCACTTAGGTGTTCGCGCTGTTTTGGTAAAATCGTTTGCTCGTATTCACGAAACAAATTTGAAGAAACAAGGAATGTTAGGATTAACGTTCGCTGATAAATCGGATTACGAAAAAATAAAAGAAGATGATACAATTGATATTGTAGGCTTAACTTCTTTTGCTCCAAATACTCCATTAACATTGGTGTTTAATCATACTGATGGAAGCAAAGACGAAATCAAAGCAAACCATACTTATAACGAACAACAAATAGAATGGTTTAAAGCAGGCGGTGCCTTGAATATTATTAGGGCGAATGTGAAAGCTTAGTAGTATTACGATGTTGGATATTAGACGTTAGATTTGAATTTGAGAATCAAGATAAAATGCGTTACGAAAAAATCGTAACGCATTTTTTAATAGTGAACAAAATATGAAAGCATATAACCCCAAGGATTGGTTCGGACTCATTTTTAATTTTCACAAAAGCGACACATTTCGGATGTTACTTCCGGCAATGTTGGGATTAGCAATACTTTCGGGAGGATTGTGTTATTTACAAATTGAATTGAAATGTGTAACATTCAGAAGCACAATTGTAACCCATTCATTGTTAGGTTTTGTTATTTCTTTGTTATTGGTTTTCCGAACCAATACTGCATATGACCGTTGGTGGGAAGGTAGAAAAATATGGGGTGATTTAGTGAACAACAGTAGAAATTTAATGTTAAAATACAACGCATTTTTACCGGATGAAAAGAAAGAATTAAAAAATGAGTTCAGAATTTTAATTACAAATTATTCCTTTGCGCTAAAAGAACATTTACGAGGCGGATTCAAAGAAGAATTGCTGGAGGAACATCCTCGTCTGCATATTCAAGATTTAAAAAACATCAACCATATTCCCAATAGAATTGCACAACAACTATATACTGATTCAGAAGCATTGGTTAAACAAAATTTAATTTCAGAAGAAAAATTGATTGTTTTAAACGAGGAATTACGCTCTTTTACAAATATTGCCGGAGCTTGTGAGCGAATTAAAAAAACACCTATTCCCTATTCCTATAGTACGTTTATCAAACGAATCATTTTTTTATATATCGTAACCTTGCCAATTGGCTTGATTCCTGATTTTAAATGGTCAACCATTCTAATCGTAATATTTGTGTTTTATGCCTTTGCCGGATTGGAGCTATTGGCTGAAGAAATTGAAGACCCTTTTGGATATGAACGAAACGATTTACCTACAGATGAGTTAGCAAATACGATTAAGAAAAACTTGAACGAGATTATAGATGTTAGACATTAGATTTAAGAATCAAGACATAAGATTAAAGAACCAAGAATCAAGATTTTAGACCTTAGAAATAAAAAACTCCAGAAAATTTCGGAGTTTTTTATTTTGAGTAGGAATTAATTATTGGAATTTTAAATACCCTTTTAATCTATGGAAGTGCTGCAAGACTATTTGCAAATACATCTTCTTTTGTTTCGGTAAGAGTTAAATTATATACAGCATTATTTGAAGTTATTGTTCCCACAATTGCTGTATATAGTTTACCATTCTTTACACTCATTACAATATAGTGTGCAGAAAGTCCTGATCCAATATGATTATCAGAACAACTATTTGTTGTTGAATTAAAAGAATTCCAAAATGACGATACTGTATTTACATTATCATACCATATAAATGCTTTTATATGAGATGCATTGAATGTACCGGATATATTTAAGGTAACTGCAGTATAATTTGGATTCGGCAAAAAAACATCACAGTTACTCCAACTTAAACTATCACAATTCATAAAATAACCATAGGGGAAACTTCCAGGACTTGCAGTATCCTCTAAAGTAAGATTCGATGTCCAAAGTATACTATCGTTGCTATTTTTACGCTTAAAATAATACATTCCTTCTGTAGGGTTACTCTTACTTGGCAAAAACACGCTGTATTTTTGTCCAGGAGCCAATTTAAGTTGAGCACCTTTTTGAGTTGCGTTTACATAAATTTCGCCACCTGAAACTAGGGAAACTCTTTGACCAAATACTTCGGCATTTGTAGCTACATTAGACAAAAGCATCATCTTTTTGTCATAAATTTCTATCAATTCAATTTTAACTTTTCCAATCACATTTTTTCCTGATAATGTGACAAAACTATTGGCATCAAAAGTTAAAATTGTACCAAGTGCTCCTCTAACACTCTTTGAAAAATTATTATCAATTTGATAGAATTGACTTTGAGCACCATTCATTTCAAAAAAATCATTCAAAGAAGTTAAACTTCTTACTACAGGAACCTCTGCTTTGTCATTTCTGCAGCTAATAATACTGAATATTACAACTACTAAAGCAAGTATGATTAATTTTGAAACTATCTTCATTGTAAATTATTTATTTAAATTGTGACACTATATTGTTTAACCAATTACAGAAACGGATAAAGATGCAAAAAAGTATGTAGTTAAAAATTAAAAAATACCACAAAGCAAAAACTAACGCTCACTTTGTTTTATAAATTTTTGACGACTAATTTTATTTCCTGTGCTTACTTCAATAATGTATATGCCATTTGATAAGCTGGATACATCAATCTCCATTTCCTGCTTTTCAATAAAGAAAGTTGATTGTAATGAACCTATAATATTGTAGATGTGCACCTCTCCATTTGAATTGAGCTTATCTAATTTTAACATCAAATTAGATGCCGTTGGATTGGGGAAAATGTCGAATGAACTTTGTTGAGCCATATCTATTGGAAGCCCCACACTTAAATAGCATTGAAGAGTATCAAGAGGCATAATACGCACTAGGCCATAATTTATATTGTCATATCCGTCATAAATTAAAACTTCAGTTGAAGCTGAATCAGGGGTACACCAATAATTATTTTTAACATTCATATTATTATTAAAGGGTACGTAAAAAGAAAAACCATATGAAGTATTGTTACAGATTCTATTGCAGAAAATACTATCGGACCAATCATATGTTTTAATCCCAATATTATTATCTTCTATAATATTCTTGGTAATTATGTTTCTATCATAGATATAACTGACTAAGTCCGAATTGAAGTAGCCAATTCCATTATATCTTATTTTGCAATTTATTATTGAATCTAAATTTTGAAATAAATGAATACCTACTATATTGTTAGAATCTACAATACAGTTTTTTACATAGAGACCGTTGTTACCATAAATTCCAGTTTGATTAAGCTTAATGGTACAATTCACTATTTCAAGACCTACACCACCAACATTCATTCCTATTTGGTTATTTGAAAAAATTGAATTATATAATTTCCCACCTGCAAGATGATCAATTCCATTTGTATTGCTTTTGAATTTACAGGAATCAATTATTCCCTTATAACCAGTTAAACCATTGATGTTAGATACAAAAGACGAATTTTTTAGAAATATCGTATCTGCCCCTATACCCGCAAGCCCTGAAATTGCTTCATTTGAATAAAAAAAGTTGCAATAATTGAACTTTGAAGGAAAGCTTTGGTTTAAAAAGATACTTGACCAAATTCCTGGACTAGGATTAACAGAATTACTTGTAAATGTTATTGAATCAACCTCCGTTCCCAAAGCTATTATTTTAGCTTGTCTTATTTCAAGTCGTTTGTTATTTGCAAATTTCACACGCACACCTGCCTGTATAGTTAGCGTGACTCCAGGAAAAACAACAACAGTATCAGTGACAATATATGGACTATTAACTAATGTCCAAGTGGTGTTACTATAAATACCACCACTAACAAATGTTTGTGCTGTTGCTATAAATGAAAAACCAAGAAATAACAGTGGAAATATTGTGGACTTAATTCTTTTAAAGTATTTCATAATTTATTAGGTTTTAATTATTTATTCAAAAGTAAACTAAAATTACAACCGTCTCAAATTAAAACCATATTATTATTACCTATTCAAAATAATAAAAAATAAGACAATTAAGCCAATAAAAGGGAATAATACAGCTAAAGTATTACCCCTTCACAAAGCCATCAATCCTTCAATCCCTTTCATTTCTTTGTATTTATCGATTACCGATTCAGGGTTTAACATTACTTCTTTTACAGTAATACTGATGTATTTACCATTGGATGATTCTTTTTGATAAAGGACAGCATCGTCTGTAAACTTTGATTCAACAAGTGCTATTTGCTTGTTAATGGCAGGAACAATAAATTTAAACATATATACTTGGGGCCAATCCAGTGTGGCTAATTGCTCTCTTAGTTTTGCGTATTCATCTGTGTTTTCCATTTTATATAAATTCTAAATTACTTTTTTGCATTCTCATAAAAAGCCATTGCAAACCTAATTTCAGTATAGCTGTACTCATCGCCCAAGGATTGTTTTATGGTACCCAACAAAACAGAATCGAGTGTTTTAGAAACAGTAATGATATTTTCGAGTTTTTCCTTTTCTACAAAATCACTTACATTGAGCAAACCCAGGGAAACATAATGTGCCAAATGCCCTTCGATGGTAGTGGTTGCCATTCGCCTTTCGGTGGCAATGCTGCCAATGGTTAAACCTTGCTTGTATAAAGTGTAGCTCACTTCTTTGGTATTGACAGCTTTTTCTTTGGTTTCCGTTTTCTTTTCTTTTTTAACACGTTCCCTTTTCCCTTTCTTAATTGGTTGAAGACTCTGAATATGCAATTCAATACGTTCTTTGTTTTCGGCAGCAATGGTAGAATCCTGTTTTACAAATACGGTATTTGTAATCACCGAATCAACAAGCACTTCGGCCTTATTAATCAATTTCAGTTGTTTGTAAAAAAGAGCGTCCAACTCAGCCAACTCTGTTAAATAAGTTTTTATTTGCTTCTCGTGTTGCAGCTTCTTTATCTGATTTATGACTACAATGCTAAAGTCTTTAAGAATGGGCGTAAAATATTTTTTTGCTGCCTGTATACGTGTTTGTAATTGCTGCAAATAATCGGTTTCGCCATTCTCAATAATTTGATACAGCTGATTCATAAACTTATCTGCAACTATTTTGGATGCTTCTACATCAGCCTTCAATTTAACTGCCCAATTAAAATGCTTCTGCTTTGTCGATTTTTGCTCGTCTTTTGAATAGCTCTCCAAATGGTTTTGCAATTTATAATTCAGCTCCTTGAAATTAAAACAAAGCAGCATATAGTTCTTTAAAAATGTGTGCGATTCCTTCTCTAATATATCATTCAAAGGATCTTGCGTAATTTTTGTGTTGGAGTATTCTGTAACTGTACTGTTCTCAGTCAACACATTCATATTAATTTTTGAAGTCAGTACCAAACCATCTAAGGAAGTTAATCGCGATAATGCAACATATACTTGCCCGGGAGCAAAAGCAGCACCTATATCAATGATTGCTTTTTTAAAGGTTAAACCCTGGCTTTTATGAACAGTTATTGCCCAAGCCAATTTAAGCGGATACTGGGTAAAAGTTCCTACAACTCTCTCCTCTATTTCATTTGTTACTTCGTTTAAGCTGTACTTAATATTCTCCCACTCGTATTTTTCTACAAATATTGTTTTAGGACTATCTTCAAAACCTACTTCTATTTCATCGTTCGAAAGATAGAGCACGATACCTATCTTACCATTAAAAAAGCGCTGTTCACCGCTTGGATCATTTTTAATGAACATTATTTGTGCTCCCTTTTTCAGTTCCAATTTTTCCTCCACCGGAAAAGCAAATTCATTAAAATCGCCAGTAGTGGATGATTTATAAATAAAGGAACTCTCGTTCAAGCGCTGTAAAGCTTCTCTATTTAAACTATCTGCCTTATTGTTATGTGTTGTGAGTTGAATGTAGCTATCCTTTTCAGTTGACTTAAAATCGGGTTTATAATACTTGTTCAACAGTTCAATATCCTGTTGTGTAATTTTATTGGTGCGTAAATTATTGAGCAGGTTTATAAAAGTATTGTCTGTTTGGCGGTATATTTTATCCAGCTCAATGTAAAGAGGCTTCTGATGCTGTAAAGCTTGTGCTTCAAAAAAATAAATGCTTTTATAATAGCTTCGTAAAACCTGCCACTCATCGTCTTTAATCACCGGAGGAAGTTGTAATAAGTCGCCAATAAACAACACCTGTACACCGCCAAAGGGAACACCACTTTGCCTTCGAATAGTACGCAACACTGTATCTATTGCATCCAACAAATCGGCCCTGAGCATACTTACTTCATCAATAATAAGCAAATCTAACTCTTGTAAGAGCCTGCGTTTGGTACCGTTTATTTGCAAATTCTTGATAAGCGATAAAGGGTTGTTAATTTTAAGGTGATTGTATATTTCGGTTGTGTTGTCCTTTGCAGGAACAAAAGCACCAAAGGGCAATTGAAAAAGTGAATGAATGGTTACACCACCTGCATTAATAGCGGCAATACCTGTAGGAGCCACAATCATTGCATTTTTGTATGTATGCTTAATGATGTATTTTAAAAAAGTAGTTTTTCCTGTACCCGCTTTTCCAGTTAAAAAAATATGTTTGTTGGTATTGTTTACAAACTTTGAGGCTAAAGCAGCAATGGTATTTTCGGTTGTCGACAATAAATAATGAATTGCAATGTGATAAAAATGAGTATTTTTCAAAGTTAATAAATTAAGCCTAAAGCAACATTGGTAATTAAATAAATAGACATAAATTTTAGTACATTTGGTTTATATACATTGATTTTGATATCTACCTACAACATAAAGCCAAAATTCCAGCAAGCACTTAAACCTTTATTGGAAAGGCTATATAAGCTTAATATCACTGCCAATCAAATTACTCTTGCTGCTATTTTGCTTTCTATGCTTATCGGAATGAGCTTTTGGTTTCATCCTTCAGGTTTTTCATTTTTGATAATTGCTTTCGGACTATTATTCCGAATGGGACTAAATGCCTTGGACGGAATGATGGCTAGGACCTACAATATGCAAAGCAAATTAGGCGAAATATTAAACGAGTTTGGCGATATTGTATCTGATTTATTCATTTATATTCCCTTGATTAAATTAGCTGGGGTTAAATGGTATATAGTAGTTGGTTTTATAGTATTAGCAATGCTAAATGAGTTTGCTGGGATATTGGCAAAAGTAATTGGTGGCGAAAGGCGATACGATGGTCCGATGGGAAAAAGTGACAGAGCACTGATGATAGGCATACTTTGTTTAACGTATTATTTTTGGGATGGAATTTACCTGTATGTAAATTATGTATTCGTTTTTTCTATTTTACTTTTATTGCTCAGTACTTATAATCGTTTAAAGAATTCCTTAAAATAAAATTATGTTCTCAATCGAAAAGTTTTCCGAAAACAAAGAATTACTGATTGTAATAAGTTTAATTTTTGGCATACTTGTATTTTCGAGCCTACTCTTTTTTGTTTGGGGCAAATTAAAACCTCAAGCAAACTTGGTTGAATTAAAAGCACGCACTAAATCGTGGTGGGCAATGGCAACCATATTTGTATGTGCCACCATTTTCACTCCTGTAATTTCCTTCATTGCTTTTGGTTTTTTATCCTTCGTAGCATTGCGCGAACTTATATCCATCAGCAAAAATATACGTACACATGATAGGAGGATTTTAATTTGGTGCTACCTGGCTGTTCCTGTTCAATACTATTTGGCATACAAAGGTTATTATGGTGCATTCCTGATATTCATTCCTATATTTATGT
>CAIMGI010000173.1 GCA_903840505.1 uncultured Bacteroidota bacterium | reverse complement strand
TGAACAGGGATTTTATTTCAATTGAAGAATCGGTAAAACATGTTTGTAGTTTATATCTAAAAGACAATGCATAATTTAAAAGTAACATTGGTTCAAACAGAATTGCATTGGGAAAATGCAGATGCTAACTTGGCTATGTTTACGCAAAAGCTTTCTGGAATTGAAAAAGGAAGCACAGATTTAATTGTGTTACCCGAAATGTTTAGCACAGGATTTTCAATGAATGCCAAAACGCTAGCGGAAAAAGAAAATGGCAAAACAATGCAGTGGATGGCGCAACAAGCCAACAATAAAAATGCTGTTATCACAGGCAGTATTATTTTTGAAGAGGATGAGAAGTATTACAATCGCTTAATTTGGATGCGACCCGATGGCACTTTTGAATATTACAACAAAAGGCATTTGTTTAGTATGGGCAATGAACACTTGCATTATACCGCGGGCACTAAAAAATTAATTACTCAACTAAATGGTTGGAAAATTTGCCCTTTAGTATGTTACGATTTGCGTTTCCCGGTATGGAGCCGCAATCATTTTATTAAAGAAAATGAAACAGCAATTGGGGAGTATGATTTATTGTTATACATAGCCAATTGGCCCGAAAGAAGAAATCACCCTTGGAAAACTTTATTGCTGGCGCGTGCCATTGAAAACCAGTGCTATGTTGCAGGATTAAACCGCGCTGGGGCTGACGGCAATGACATTATTCATTCAGGTGATTCGGCTGTTATCAATGCAAAAGGAGAAATAATAAGTACTATTCCTGCACACAAAAACTATATTTCGACCATCGAATTAAATTATAATGAGCTTATAAATTTCCGCAAAGAGTTTCCGGTAGGTTTGGATGCGGATTGAGGTTTAAACAAACTATTTTTTGTTTTTCTCTTTTATTATTCTAGCTTTAGCTATTCAAATAAAAAAAATACATGAAAACAACCACACAACCACACAACCATAAAAGCATTTTGCTTTTACTTACTTTATGCACTTTTATGTGTATAACATTACAAAGTAAAGCTCAATATTTTTTAAAGGTAAACAGCCCTGACAAGCAAAGCATTAGTAAACTAATTAAACAATAGTTGTATTGAATTAAATTTAACTAAAGATGAGGAGGCTCATTTTTATATTGTTATGTATAGGGTACTTTGTACCCTATACACTAACTGCTCAATGCGGTAATACCATTGTTATTAATAATCCCTCTTTTGAAGGGGTTCCCGGTTCAGGGCTTCCGCCACCCGGTTGGACAAATTTATTAAATTGTAATAATGGTGGTTCAACTGTACTTGTTTGCCCGGATCCTCCATTTGCGAATATTTCTCCTTCAAATGGAATTTCCTATTTAGGTTTTGAAGCATTCACTAATGGAAACCCTACGACAATACTTTACCAAGCTTTAAATACACCTTTTACTCCAGGGCAATCTTATTCTTTTACCGTTGATGCGGCTGTGGATACTTATGTAGTAGCAGTTCCTCCGGGTTGCGGCCAATTTGAATTTTGGGCTGGATATGGCGGTTGTAACTTATTACAATTGCTATGGCAATCGGGCGATGTAAATTCTTTTCTTTCTTGGCATACACTTACTCCCAATTTTATTCCCAATGCAGCATATACCCATTTCTATATTGTTTCTCGCGATTTAGGTTGTCCACCTCAACCAAATTTTATTGGGCATCTTTTTCTTTTATTAGATAATATGAGCAACATAGTGCCAGGTATTACAACCATCAGTAAAAAAGATGTAAGTTGCAATGGTGCTTGTAATGGTTTGGCTTATGTTTCGGTATCCAGTGGTTTAGCACCCTATACGTATCTTTGGAGCAATGGTTTGATTAACGATAGTATTACCAATTTATGCCCGGGTACTTATTCGGTTATTTGTACCGATGCCAACGGCTGTAACAGTTATGATACCATTGTTATTACAGGGCCTGCCTTGCCGCTTTCGGTTACTGTTTCGGTTACAAAACCTATTTGTAACGGGCAGTTAAACGGCAGTGTTACTTCTTCGGTAATAGGTGGTACTGCTCCTTACAGTTATTTGTGGAGCAACGGTGATACGCTTGCTTCCTTATCAAATATGGGAGCGGGGGCTTATTCGCTTACAG
>CAIMGI010000172.1 GCA_903840505.1 uncultured Bacteroidota bacterium | reverse complement strand
TCATATTTCCTTACAGTTACCGATGCAAATGGGTGCCAATCAACAAACGGTTTTATAGTAACTGAACCAACACCACTAATGGTTGACTCTTTTATTTATAATTCAATAAGTTGCTATAATCAAGTAGATGGTTCGGTATATGTTTATTTTTCTGGTGGTACTCCTCCGTATACATACTCTTGGCAACCTCCTATAAGTAATACCTACTTTGCAACTAATTTAGCTGTCGGGTTATATACTGTTACTGTAAAAGATGCAAAAAACTGTACGCTGCCGTATCAAATAAATATGCTTCAACCCTTGCCATTGCAAGTAAACTTTCAAAAACAAAATCCTACTTGTAACGGTGTTGCAAATGGTTGGATAAAAATACTCCCCACAGGTGGAGGACAGCCTTACTCTTAGAGTTGGAGTCCGAATGTTTCAAACACCGATAGTGCAGGAAATTTACCTCAAGGAACGTACTTGGTAACAGTAACTGATGCACGAGGTTGTGTGCAAACTAAAAGCATATCTCTAACACAGCCACCAGCATTGGTTCCGAATGCTTATACGTTTGCCAATGTAAAGTGTAATGGGCAGCAAACAGGTAAAGCAAAAGCTTCGGCAAGCGGAGGTACTCCGCCCTATTCTTATTTATGGAGCAACGCTAGTACAAATGATTCATTGTTAAATGTTGCTGCCGGTAATTATTCAGTAATAATTACCGATGCTCAAGGATGCTCAGATACACTTTGGATTACTATAACCGAACCAAGTGCATTGGTAATAAGTCCGCAAATAATCAATGCACAATGTTATGGTCAAAGCAACGGTAAAATTAAATTAAATGCTTCGGGTGGAATAGCTCCTTATTTGTTCCAATGGCAACCCAATGTAAGCAATAATGATAGTGCATACAACATTGCTGCAGGTAATTATATTATTACCATCATTGATGGCAACCTTTGCCAAACAATCATTAATCTTTCCGTTACTCAACCCGATAGTATAAGTGTTACAGTAAATCAAACAAATGTATTGTGTCATGGAAATAATACAGGAAGTATTTCATTGAATGTACTCGGAGGTATTTTACCTTATAGCTACCAGTGGATGCCTAATGTGAGCAATACTAATTCTGCGGGTAATTTAGCTGCAGGCATATATAATATAACAATAAGTGATTCAAATAATTGCACTAAGATGATTTCAGTTAACATTACGGAACCATCCGATTTAATTCTTTCAACAACAAGTGATACTTCTTTCTGCGACTTGCAAAACGGAAGTGCAATCGTGACAGTAAATGGTGGTACTTTTCCGTATACATATAGTTGGAATTCTATTCCTGTACAAACCGGAGCAACGGCTACGCAACTTGCTGGTGGTATTTATACAGTAACTGTTACGGACGCAAACAATTGTAGCAAACAACAAATGGTAACTGTTATTGGTACACAAAATGCTACTGCCAATGCAGGTACAGATGAAACAATTACAAGAGGACAACAAATTAAGTTACACGCATTACCTGATAATGTACATTATAGTTGGTCGCCTACGGATGGTTTAAGTTGCAGCGATTGTCAGCATCCTGAGGCGAGCCCTTTAACAACAACTACATACATATTAACCACTACTGATGTAAATGGATGTAATGCAATTGACAGTATTACTATTACGGTAAACCAAGTAAATACCTTATTTGTTCCGGATGTGTTTAGTCCGAACGGGGATGGTAAAAACGATGTATTGTTTGTACGAGGCAGCAATATTGCGGAAGTGAATTTTGCGGTGTACGACCGTTGGGGTGAAAGGGTTTTTGAAACCACCGACAAGAATTTTGGCTGGGATGGAACTTACAAAGGAAAGGAACTAAGTGGCGCTGTTTTTGTGTATTACTGCATTGGAAAATATAGGGATGGGACTGAGTTTAAAGTAAAGGGAGATGTAACGCTAGTAAGGTAATGAACAATTGATAATGATAAGAGGAGTAAATGATGTTAAAATAAAAAGCCCCTTCACTTTATTAGCGAAGGGGCTTTTTGTTATTTTAAAAAACTTATGCTTCAGCAGCAAATGGAGCTACAGAAACGTATGATTTTTGGTCTTTTTTCTTTCTGAATTCAACAATACCATCAACCAAAGCAAATAAGGTATGGTCTTTACCAATACCTACATTTAAACTTGGATTGTGTTTTGTTCCGCGTTGACGCACGATGATGTTACCGGCTATTGCCAATTGTCCACCAAATATTTTAACTCCCAGTCTTTTACTGTGTGATTCTCTACCGTTTTTGGAGCTACCGGCTCCTTTTTTATGTGCCATTGTATGTTATAATTAAATGGTTATTAATTTAAAATTTGGATTATCCTTTTACCGATTCGATGGCAATTTTAGTAAACTGCTGACGGTGACCGTTCGATTTTTGATATCCTTTTCTACGTTTTTTCTTAAAAACGATAACCTTATCACCCTTATCGTGTGAAAGGATTTTTGCGGAAACTTTTGCTCCGCTGATAACTGGGGCGCCTACTTTCACTTTGCCGTTATCGTCAGTCAGTAAAACTTGCTCAAATTCTACTTTTGAGCCTACTTCACCTTCTAAACGATGTACGAAGATCTGCTGGTCTTTGCTAACTTTGAATTGTTGCCCTGCTATTTCTACTATTGCGTACATTGTTATTAATTTTTATTATCCCTAAAAACAATATTAGGGGCTGCGAAATTACAAATTTTTACGTATTCACAAAAATTTCAAGCAAAAAATGGTCTTATTTCTTTTTGCCGTTTTGTAAAGCCCTTTGCTGTTGCTGTTTTGCCATCGTTTCCAACTTTTGTTGAAAACTCGATTTTTTAGCAGATTCAGGCTTTTTCTTGTTCTCTTGTATTTTTCTGTGAATAGCATCCTCGTCAACAAACCTCTTTATTAACCATTGCTGACCGAAAGTAAGCATATTCGCCAAGAAATAGTAATAACTCAAACCTGCGGCATAGTTATTAAATACACCTAAGAACACAATCGGCATCAAGTACATTATCCACTTCATTTGCGCCATTTGAGGGTTATCGCCCGTCAATTGGTTGTTCATTCGGGTATAAATGATAGTAGAAACCGTCATCAATAGGGTAAATAAACTTACGTGGTCGCCATAAAAAGGAATTTCAAAACCAAAATTGTAAATGGAATCGTAAGTAGAAAGGTCGGTTGCCCAAAGGAAAGGCTGCTGTCTTAACTCAATAGATGATGGAAAAAAGCGGAACATTGCTATGAGGATAGGCATTTGCAATAACATTGGCAAACAGCCTCCCAAGGGATTTACACCTGCTTTTCGATACAAGGCCATTACCGTTTGTTGCTTTTTCATCGGATCGTCTGTTCCGAATTTCAAATTAATCTCGTCAACTTCGGGCTTTAATACCTTCATTTTTGCTGTCGACAAATATGCTTTATAGGTAAGCGGAAGCAAAACTATTTTAATTAGTACGGTAAGAATTAAAATAATGATACCGTAATTCAAATTAAATCCACTCAAGAAGTTAAATACAGGAATCACACAAAAACGATTTACCCAGCCAAAAATACCCCAACCCAACGGAATTTGCTTCTCCAAAGCTAAATCATACTGTTTTAATGTTTTATAATGATTTGGACCAAAATACATACTCATTTCAATGCTTTCGCTTGCTTGGTGTCCGTATGGAAGCGACAAGCTTGCACTCATTGATTTCACATATTTTTTTGAATAAGGCAAACCGATTGTTTCAATGTCTGTTGGCTTTTCAAAGCCGGTTTTTGAAACCAATACAGATGTAAAAAACTGCTGTTTAAAAGCAACCCATTTCAACTTTGTAGGTATCGACTCCTTTTCATCCTTCATCTCACTCAAATAATCTACCTCATCGTCAAAATGCTTGTAATAAATGGTTGAAGCATCCTGCTCTCCTTTATGCCCCTTTTCGTGCTTCATCGCTTTTTGCGACCAATTCAAATCCAGGCCTGTTGAGTTTGCAGCAATTACCTCCTGCATTCCAACAATGTTGATGTTAAAATCGAGCATATAGTTATTGCCCGATAATTTGTATTGGTATTCAATGTATTTATTATCGCCTGCATACAAACGCATAGCAAAAGCCTTTTTAGTATCGCCTGTTATAGTAAAACCTTCGCTTTGTGCTTTAAAATAAAGTGAGTCGGTATTGTAAATACGGTTTTGGGAAATAAAACTCAAACCAAATTTGGATGAATCGGGTTCAACCAAAAACAAAGGCTTTTTATCGAATGTAGTATATTTCTTTAACTCAACACTGCGTATTCTGCCTCCTTTTGAGGAGATACCAACCTTCATTAATTCATTTTCAATGGTAATGGTTTCATCTTTACCATCCACCGACTGATAAAAAGCACCATAAATATTTTTTTGATTTACTTCTTTCAATGAATCTTTCACAGAAGCAGCAAGTATAGATGTAGTATCGTTAGATGCAGTATCTTTCAATGTATCAGCAACCGTTTTCAATACCTCCGTACGAAGCTGAACCTGTTGTTTTTCCTTTTCAGCCAATTTTGCTACAGCTGCTATAGAGTCGTTCTTTCTTTTAACAACTGCTAATTCTTCTTTACTTGGACTATTAAAAACACTAAAACCAATAAGTATAGCTGCAATAAGTGCCAAGCCAATAATCGAATTTTTATCCATTTCTCTTTAAAAAATAAGGCTGCAAAGATATTATTTTTTGATTAGCAAAATTGAATTAATAGCCCTGCTTAACCGATTTTAACGAAAAAGGGCGGTTAGAATTCCTAACCGCCCTTTTTATTGAAATGAATGAAGCTTAATTCTTCACAAACTTTGAAGAATATGCCTTTTTCTCTCCCATCAATCTTACATAATAAATTCCATCTGCCTGTTTGGTCATATCAACATTAAATTTGTTTTCACCGGAAGCAATACTCAACTCAGATGAGTATACAACTTGCCCCAAACTATTCACAACCGACAACTTTGAACTTTTTGCGCCCATCCTGTTGTTTATGGTTAAAGTTAAAGCATCTATACCACTATTATACATAGTGGAAATGGTATTGTTATTTATTAGGTCATCAATTCCCAAACAAGGGTCAACCGTGATGGTTACCGATATTGAATCGGGACAACCATTAGCAGCAGTACCTACAACCGTATATGTTGTTGTTTGAGCAGGTGTAGCAATTACTGTAGCAGCATTGTTCACATTTAAACCTGCAGCAGGCGACCAAGTATACGTTGAGGCACCACCCGCAGTTATTGTAACACCAACTAAATCACCGGCACAAATAGTATCGCTACTAGGTGTAACTGTTACCGTTGGTGATTGAATAACAGTAATGGTTTTGGTATATGAATTATCGCTACCGCAATTATTGGTTGTAGTTAAAGTTGCTGTATATGTACCAACTGTGCTATAAGATACTACTGGAACTGAAGTATTGGAAGTAGCAGGTGTACCACCAACAAAAGTCCAGGCAAATGTATTCACATTGGAACTTAAAGAACCATCAAAAGTAATTAATTGTCCTGTGCAACTGTTAGTCGTTGATTCGGTAACAACCGATACCGGAACAGGTTCTACAATTATTGTAACAAGTGTAGTTCCTACACAACCGTTAGCACCTGTTCCCGAAACAGTATAAGTGGTAGTTTGGGTAGGGTTTGCTACCGGGTTGGCACAATTGGTACAACTTAAACCTGTTGCTGGACTCCAAGTAAATGAAGGTGCTCCTGTTGCAGTTAACTGGGTTGAACCACCGATACAAATTGTTCCTTGTGCTGCTGTAACACTAACGGTTGGTTTTGGCAATACAGTTACTGTTGTCGCCAAAGAATCTACATTATGGCAACCTCCACCTTGTACATAAAGTACAACATTATATGTTCCCGGAGTATTGTATAAAACACTTTGTTGAATATTATTAGAATAGTTAGGTGAACCACCAGGGAAAACAAACAATAAGGTATCATCAACAGTTGAACCGGTTGCATTAAAGTTAACAACATTACCCTCACAAACAGTAATAGCAGATTGTGTATAGGTTGCTACTGTTGGCACATTGGTTACAAATGGAAAAATAGCAGCTGAAATGAATACATTCCAAGTACCTGCATTTCCATATTGAAACCAATTGTTTGTTTGTTGTTGTTCCCAAATTCCAGCAGGAGTTGATTCAGGATCGGTATTGCTTACTAAACTCAAGGTATCTTTAGTTGCTGCCCAAGATAAATTTGTTAAATCAATTCCGATGAAAAACTTCTTAGAAGCAGGAATATTTATTGGTGTTGGGAACTCAATTCTGGTGAGGTAGTTATTTTGAACATCGCTCATAATTTGCCCCATTGTTAAATTCAATGTTGTTAATACAGCTCCGGGTGTTCCCGCAGTTCCATCGTATACTTTAACCGGAACAATTTTATTTTGATTTGCAGAATAAGCCCTGCCGAAATACAAAAACGCTCCTGTTAGGTAATTTTTAGGATTTGCAGTTAAATCATAATACTGTGCTTTTATCTTCGCGTTATCTGTAGCATTTTTACCGTTTATCCAACCGTTTTGTCCAACTCCTCCTCCACCAACATAGTATTGGGTAAGATTCCAAGTTGGATTTTGTCCAGTAACATACTGCCAATTAACGGTATCGCATCCACCGCTTGGGTTCACAATAATATAACCGGTTTTGGTTTCGGTATCTGAACCGTTAGCATTGGTAGCAACCAGTGTTACAGTATAAGTTCCTGCAGTATTGTAAGTAATATTTGGTGGATTTTGACCAACATAAGATGCAGGAGTTCCTCCTGTGAAAGTCCAAGTCCAAGTTGTTGGAGTAAAAGAACTTAAATCGGTAAACTGTGTTTGTCCACCTGCATTTAAAGTTGTATACGATGCAATAAAATCAGCAGTTGGCGGGAAATTAAGCGACAAACTAACACAGTTCATTGCTGCGTTTGCATTTATTCTTCCACTTCCCAATTGCCCAATATAACCGGGATTTTGAGCATTTATATTATCGGCTGTACTTAACAAACAGTTTGTTACATAAGCCTGAGATAATCCAGGGTTTAATGAAAGCATCAAACCGCATAGGCCAGCAACCATTGGGGATGCCATTGAAGTACCCGATTTATTTCCATACGTATTTCCAACCACAGTAGCATATATATTATCACCAGGTGCTGAAATGTCAATCCAATTTCCATAATTTGAAAAGCTTGCTTTTGCATCGTTACTGGATGTTGCAGCTACCGAAATCACATTGGTAAATGCCGCAGGGTAAAACAAGGTATTCACATTACTGTTTCCAGCTGCTGCAATTAAAATACAACCTTGAGCATATGCATAATTCATAATATTTTGTCCGGTTTGAGAAAAACCCGCTCCTCCCCAAGACATATTGATTACATCTGCACCATTGTCTGCAGCATATACAACACCATCATAACCATTTGTAATAGATACAGGTGTGCTTGTGCTTTTTACACACATTAAACTAACTCCGAATCCTATTGATGCAACACCTGTATTGTTATTACCTTCCGCTCCAACTATACCTGCAACGTGTGTTCCGTGATCGTATGAGTTGTTTGTTGGATTGGGATTATTATCCATATCGGCAACATCGTAACCATTGATATCATCAATATACCCATTGCCATCATCATCAATATTATTGTTTGCAATTTCACCCGGGTTAACCCAAACATTACCCGTTAAATCGGGATGTGAACGCAATATGGCATCATCAACAATTGCAACTACAATGGATGAACTTCCGGTTGAATAATTCCAAGCTGAAGCAGAATTTATTTTTGTCAGTCCCCACTGAGAACCATAGCTGGGATCGTTTGGAGTAAGAGTGGTTTTTGAAATAGGTACCTTTTCGGCATATTCCACTTTACCCGATGCTTCAATTGCTTTTATAAACTTATCTACGTTTGAAATATCGCTGAATTCTACTAAATAAATTCTTTTTAAGTCTCCGTGTTTTGCTTTTGCAAAAGGAATAGAAAGATTTGTTACACCGTAACTTTTGGATAAAGATGAAATAAATGATAAATTATTTATGTTTACGTGTCTGTTATCCTCATTGATATTTACATCAATTACAGTGTTGTTTTTTACCTTGAGCCATATTTTTCCATCTTGGTAGTCATTGTAAACGCTTTGTGCCGACAATGATTGAGAGATTAAGAATAACGAGAAAGCAATTTTTGAAATTGTTTTTAAACTAATTTTTAGAAAAGTAGATTGTTTTTTCACCTTTTTTGATTTTTTATTTAAAAGCTAAATTAAACTTAATTCAGCCAAAAACCTAATTCAAGCCTCAATATTTTATTCACAACTATTTTACAGTGTTGAAAAAAACAATTGACTAAAATATAGATAAGCCCCATTAATAAAATTACTTTTGTGGAACTAAAAAAAAGACAATGCAATCAACCGCAAACGACACCTTAACAAACCTTGATACAGCAAAAAAGCTGGGATTATTGCCTGAAGAATTTGAAAAGATAAAACAAATTCTAGGACGTACTCCTAATTTTACGGAGCTCAGTATTTTTTCAGTAATGTGGAGCGAACACTGTTCGTACAAAAATTCCATTACTTGGCTTAAAACCTTGCCAAAAGATGGTTCTAGAATGTTGGCAAAGGCAGGAGAAGAAAATGCAGGATTGGTTGATATAGGAGACGGTTTGGCTTGTGCTTTTAAAATTGAATCACACAATCACCCTTCGGCACTAGAACCCTACCAAGGTGCTGCAACCGGAGTGGGTGGTATTAACAGAGATATTTTCACAATGGGTGCACGCCCTATCGCTCAACTTAATTCGCTTCGTTTTGGTGATATAAAACTCGACCGCACAAAATGGTTGGTGAAAGGTGTAGTGAAAGGAATTGGTAATTATGGAAATGCTTTTGGAATACCCACTGTTGGTGGTGAAGTGTTTTTTGATGAGTGCTATAATATCAATCCACTTGTAAATGCAATGAGTGCAGGAATAGTAAAAGTGGGCGAAACAATTTCGGCAACTTCTTATGGTGTTGGAAACCCGGTTTACATTGTGGGTTCAGCAACCGGAAAAGATGGTATTCATGGTGCAACTTTCGCGTCTTCGGATATTACCGAAGATTCAGCAAAAGATTTACCTGCTGTTCAAGTAGGCGATCCTTTTCAAGAAAAATTATTGTTGGAAGCTACCTTAGAGGTTATTAAAAGTGGTGCTGTGGTTGGTATGCAAGATATGGGAGCGGCTGGAATAATTTGCTCTACCAGTGAAATGAGCGCAAAGGGCGAACACGGAATGAAAATATATTTAGACAAAGTTCCCACACGTCAAGCTAATATGTTACCGTTTGAAATATTGCTTTCCGAAAGTCAAGAACG
Organism: uncultured Bacteroidota bacterium; assembly: GCA_903840505.1. Lineage (GTDB taxonomy): Bacteria > Bacteroidota > Bacteroidia > UBA4408 > UBA4408 > CAIMGI01. The sequence continues at coordinate 6,608 of CAIMGI010000172.1, read as the reverse complement.
AATGTTGGTAGTTGTTACAAAAGGAAGAGAAAAAGAAATTGAAAAGATATTTGACAAGTGGGATTTAAATTGTGAATTGATTGGAGAAGTTACAGATACCAAACGATTAGAATATTATATGCAAGGTGAATTGGTTGCCGATGTTCCTGCATACGATTTAGTATTGGGTGGTGGCGCTCCTATTTACAAACGTGAGTATACAGAACCGGCTTATTTTGCTGAATCAAAAAAGTTTTCGATTGATCAAGTTCAGGAACCTGCTGATATCAATACTGTAATACAACACTTGGTAAGTCACCCGAACATTGCATCAAAAAAATGGGTGGTTGAACAATACGATTCAATGGTAGGAACGGTGAATATGAGTACAAACAATCCTTCGGATGCTGCTATTGTAAATATAAAAGGAACAAACAAAGCCATAGCACTTACTGTGGATTGCAACTCGCGTTATGTAAATGCCGACCCGGAAACAGGTTGTGCTATCGCAGTTTCGGAAGCGGCACGCAACATTGTTTGTTCTGGTGGAGAACCAACTGCCATTACAAATTGTTTAAATTTTGGAAACCCTTACAACCCTGAAGTATACTGGCAGTTTGTAGGTGCAATAAAAGGGATGAGCAAAGCTTGTTTAAAATTTGGAACCCCTGTTACAGGCGGTAACGTTAGTTTTTACAACCAAACAAGTAATGGTGATAAAACAGAACCCGTATTTCCAACCCCGACTATTGGGATGTTAGGAATTGTTGACAACAAAGAATTTTTCACTTCCCTTTCGTTTAAAAAAGAAGGTGATAAAATTTATTTAATAGGAAAATCGGTTAATGATATTGCATCATCTGAATATTTGTACTCTTTTCATAAGGTTAAAAACTCTCCAGCACCTGCTTTCAATTTAGATTATGAATATGCTATTCAGCAAGGTATTCGTAAACTCATTCAAGGAAAACACATTCAGTCGGCTCACGACTGTGCTGACGGTGGTTTATTCATAACCTTATTAGAATCGGCAATGCCAAACAATTTAGGATTTGATATTGTCTGCGACAAAACTATTCGCAAAGATGCTTTCCTTTTCGGTGAAGCACAAAGCAGAGTTGTTGTTTCTGTAAGCAAAGAAAAAGAAGAAGCATTTATAAATTTGTTGAAGAAAGAAGCTGTTGATTTTAGTTTGTTGGGAGAAGTGAGTAAAGGAGAAAACAGTATCGACAAGCAAAAAATAGCAGACACCAAAGAATTGAAAAACAAATTTGACACTGCGCTTGCAAACTGTTTAAACTAATTTTATGTACAGAAAGACGGATGATTTTATTAAAAACTGGGGATACGAATCAGAATCAACCCTTAAAGTATTTAATGCTATTACGAATGAGTCACTCAATAAAAGTTTTGATGGAGAGGTTCGAAAAATTGGTCGTTTGGCTTGGCATATTACCATTACCATAGGCGAAATGCTTGGCAAGGCTGGCTTGCAAGTAGATTGCGCAGAAGAACATTCACCGGTTCCAAATACAATAGAAGAAATAATTAAAGCCTATACAGAAGCATCTGCTTCCTTATTGGTGAATGTTAAAAAACAATGGAGTGACGCAGACTTACTCACCGAAGTAAATATGTATGGTGAAAACTGGACGAAAGGCTCTGTACTAAACACACTGATAACACATCAAGCACATCATCGCGGACAGTTAGGCATACTTATGCGTTTATGCGGATTAAAAGTACCAGGTATTTATGGTCCTTCAAAAGAAGAATGGGCAGCTTGGAATATGCCTGCAGCTGAATAGAGGCAAAGAAATTTCGATAATATTATAATTTTGCTTCCCACACAAAACTATTAGGAAAGCAGTTTTTTAGGTTAGTTGGCTGTTGAAATATACCAAATACACTTGAGCCACTCCCACTCATACTACTATAGATAGCACCTTTTTCGTATAATTCATTTTTTATTTTTTGAATGCTTGGGTGTTTCACAAAAACAGACTCTTCAAAATCATTTACAATGCTTTCCTTCCAAGTATTCATCGGCTCCTTTATCAACTCTTCGATGGAATGTTTAGTTTTTTGGGGTTTTACCCCACTGTATGCCTCAGCAGTACTAATATGAATGGCAGGATATACTAATACTATATAATAAGCAGATAAATCAAGTGCTATTCGTTCAAACTCATCGCCCCGTTGTTGAGCAAAAACGGCTTGATTATTAATAAAAAAAGAGCAATCACTACCCAATTGCCGTGCATAATTATGCATTTCGCCAAAAGATAAATTCAAATCGAACAAATCATTCAATGCCCGAACAAAAAATGCTGCATCGGAAGAGCCTCCACCCAATCCTGCACCAATAGGTATTACTTTTTGTAAATGGATTTTTATGGGCGGCAAATAATATTCGTTTGCAATAAGTTGATATGCCTTAAAGCATAGATTGTCTTCCATTTTACCCGGAACTTCAATTCCACTAATGGTCATTGACACTCTATTCTCAGAATTTTCAGGTATAGCCTTATCTTCTACTATCTCTAATATATCGCATAAACCAATGGGATAGAATACAGACTCTATGTTATGGAAAGCATCCGCCCTCTTCTCAATTATATTGAGACCTAAATTAATTTTCGCATTCGGATAAACTATCATCAATATTTACATAAGACGCACAAATATAAGTACTTAATATGAGTAGTTTTGACTAAAATATATTTAGTAAATTAGCGGCTTAAATATATACTACAATGACATTTTTAGATTTTGAAAAACCCATCAGCGAAATCCTTGATCAAATTGAAAAGGTAAAGCAAGTTGCCGAAAAAGGAAAGGTAGATGTATCAAAAACAATTATTGATCTGGAGAATAAATTAAAGGAAAAAAGGACGGAGATTTATGAGAACCTAACTGCTTGGCAACGCGTTCAGCTTTCTCGTCACCCTGAAAGACCTTATACATTAGATTACATAAAAGCCATTACCAATAATAACTTTATTGAGTTGCACGGTGACAGAAGTGTAAAAGATGATAAAGCAATGGTGGGCGGTTTTGGTGAAATTGATGACCAAACAGTTATGTTTATTGGTCAACAAAAAGGGAATAATACAAAAATGAGGCAGTTCCGTAATTTTGGTATGCCAAATCCCGAAGGTTACAGAAAAGCATTGCGTTTGATGCGCCTTGCAGAAAAATTCAATAAACCCATCGTTACTTTTATAGATACACCAGGTGCTTATCCCGGTTTGGAGGCTGAGGAGCGCGGTCAAGGAGAAGCCATTGCAAGAAACTTACTTGAAATGTCGCAGTTAACCGTACCTGTTATTTGCATTATAATTGGTGAAGGGGCTTCCGGTGGAGCTTTAGGGATTGGTGTTGGAGATAAAGTATTGATGTTGGAAAACACTTGGTATTCCGTAATTTCACCTGAATCGTGTTCATCTATTTTATGGAGAAGTTGGGATTTTAAAGAAAAAGCGGCAGAGGCATTAAAGCTCACAGCAAATGATATGCTCAAAAATTCACTCATTGATGGTATCATTAAAGAACCACTTGGAGGAGCACATACATTCCCTGATGAAATGTATAAAACTGTAAAAGAAGAAGTATTAAAAAACATAAAAAGCTTATCAAAGCAGAGTGCCGAGAAAAGAATTGAAAACAGAATAGAAAAGTTTTGTGCAATGGGTGTAATTGTAGAGAGCTAGACAAAGCATATTATAAAAGAAAAGGGGAGCAAATTTGCTCCCCTTTTTCTTTTATCTATTATATTCCTCCTCTATTACTGCTTCACAATTTTAAATGTGTTTAGTTTTCCGTTAACGTTTAATTTAACGAAGTAAACTCCGGAAGGAACCTGTGAACTGAATTCGTACTTATAGTTTCCTGCAGCTTTAATAGTGCCATTTTCTATTGTAGAAACCTTTTCACCTAAAATATTATAAATGCTTAGACTTACATTTCCTTTTTCTTTCAATGTAACATCAATGGTTGTTGACTCATCAAATGGATTTGGATATACTCTTGCAGAACTGTTATCGGCAGTATAATTGTTAACAGTTACCAAGTTTGCACCTTTGTACAAGGAATCTTTTCCGCAAGTGTAAATAATGTTTTGTACTGTGTTTCCACCAACAATGTTAATTGTATCCTCTCCCTGGTGGTGCTCCATTCCTGCCATATCAACAAAAATAACATATTGACCATCGTCCAATCCAGATAAATCAAACTGTCCGTTTCCATCAGTAGATATTTGACTTTTTACACCTCCGGGATTCTTTTTTGCGCTAATATCAATTCCTGGAATTGGTTGAGCAGCATTTACTTTTCCGTGAAATACCCAATCAAAATATACGGCACCTTTTGCGTGTCCTGTACCAATCGTTACAGGCTTATATGCCAATTTAATATCAATTCCCGATTTTACAGGTATATTAACTGTATTAACAGTTGTTGCATTGTGCCATTCTAAACTGTCACCGTGATAGGTTGTAAAAGAATTTGGATATAAAACTTTGTTTGCTTTTGCAGCAACACGATAATTACCATAAGGAATAGAATCGAATTGATAATAACCGTTTGCTCCAATAGGAGTAACTTTTAAAACATCTTCTCTTGTAAAATTTGATTTTTCTCTATACAATACTGCCACTCCTGAAGTAACCGGCAAACCCGCTTGACCCGAATCGGTTACAGTACCCGATATAGAACCAAAGTCTGTTGGTAAGGTATATCTTCCCCAATCAGTATTTTGGTTTGAGTGGTGAATTCCCAACAACAATGATGTTCCAAAAGTATTATTTCTTAAAAAGGAATAATTGATAAATGTATCAATACTAACGGGCTGAACTAAATTTCCTCCAATATAAATACTATCTATATCTACAGAAGACTCCTTTGCCAATAATACATCAGGGAAAGTACCAGCTGGAGTTTTTAAAGTACCATAAGCTGGAGTTGACATTGTTTTTATTGTAGTATGTATAATTTTAGAAGGAATTGGGTTTCCACCAATATAAATATTTGGATATCCCGTTGCAATAAATGTATCTACTAAAACCGGTACATTATACCCAATTGTTAAAGGTAGATCCAATGACAAATCACTTGCTACATAAGCCGTTGGAGTTATAGTAAGCCCTGCTAATGACTTTTTATGAGAATAGAAACCTACACTTTGTAAACCTTTTAAATTTACTTTAAAAAATACATCTGCTGAGTCCAAAAAGCTTAAATAAACTGGTGCAGTTGACTTCCCTGCAAGTGTTGGTGCCAATAACTGAAAATTTGTCCAAGTTGGAATGGAATCAAATTGTTTAGTTTTAAAATAAAATGGGCCTTCAGTATCTCCTATTAGAAAGTTTCCGCTAGCACTAGTATAATCCCAATTTTGATTAATACCAATAGTTGGGGCAGTAAAAACAGAAACAGCATCATAAACCATATTTACAGAAGTTTCTCTTGCTGGTAAATACTTGCCATCAATAATTGGTTGAGCCATTGCACCAATTGCAAACACGGACAATACAAACGTAATTATTCTTTTTATCGGTTTAATTTTAGGATAGGTGCGAAAATAATTGCTTTTAATCGAAATAGCAAATAAATACATAAAAGAAAGGGCTTAACTACGTTAAGCCCTTTCTTTAAAAGAATTTTGATAAATTACTCTTTAACAATTTTAAACGAGTTTGTTACACCGTTTACATTCAATTTCACAAAATAAATACCTGAAGCAACGGCTGAATTAAACTCATAATTATATGTCCCTATTGATTTTAATTCATTCTCTTGTAATGTACTTACTTTTTCTCCAAGCAAATTGTAAACATCAACCGATACAATTCCCTTTTCTTTTAAACTAACACTTATGGTAGTAGCTTGATCAAAAGGATTAGGATAAACAACAACTGAACTATTGTCATTTCTGTAACTATTAATATAATTGGGATCTACACCTGCATAAATTGAATCTTTACTTGCAGTAAAGTTTAAGTTCGATGCAGTATTTCCATTTACTATTGTTATAGTATAGGTATCATAATGGTGTAGTCCCGGAATATCAACATACAAGTCATACACTCCATCTGCCAAAGAAGATAAGCTAAACTGACCATTTCCATTTGTTTGGATTTGACTTTTAATTCCTCCCGGATTTTTCTTAGCACTGATATCGATACCAGGTATCGGTTGTGCTGCATTTACTTTCGCTGTATAACCATAGTCAAAATATAAAGCGCCTATCAATTGTCCGGTTCCAACTGCAGGAACAGGGTATAACAAGTTAATGTCTATTCCGCTTGTATTGGCATTACCAAAGGTATTTATGGTAGTACAAGTTAACCAATCCTCTTTATCACCATAATAAGTGGTTAATGATTTGGCGTATATATTTTGATTTGCACGAACTGCAATTCTATATTGTCCATAAGGAATTGAGTCGAAATTATAAGTTCCATTTTGAATAGGTGTAGTAGCTAAAATATCTTCTTTTGAAAAATTTGAATTTTCACGGTACAACATTGCAGTACCACTTGTTACAAACGTTCCGTTTGTATCTCTTACCGTTCCGTTTATTGAACCAAAGTCTACAGGTAAATTGTAACGAGCCCAATGAGGTGCAC
>CAIMGI010000171.1 GCA_903840505.1 uncultured Bacteroidota bacterium | reverse complement strand
TTTACCTAACAGTTCCATCATTTCAAAAAGCATTGGTCCACCTCCCACACCAGTTAACAATACACGTAACAACTGCATTACAGTTCCAACTGCTACTCCCGTTTGCTCACCAGTCTGCTTGAATACATTCTCTGCTTCCGCAGCAGTAAAATTGTCTATTGCCTTATAATTATCTGTTAGCGCCACCATAAATTTCTCCGATTGCTCGTTCCAACGTTTTTTCAAAACATCGGCATCATAGCTTTGAGGAGCAATAAAAAAGTAAGAGCCTAAGCTCCAAAATTCATTTACAAAATGAGCCTTTTCTTTTATCAATTTACAAAAGGTTGTTACGTATTTGCTTTCCAATAAAGGAGAATCTGCCGGTAAGTGTTCTTTCAAAGCGGGTAAAAACAATGCAGCCAATTCCTCATCCGATTTTTTTCGAAGGTATTGTTGATTGAACCACTTTGCTTTTTCAGGGTCAAATTTTGCTCCTGATTTACTCACTCTTTCAAAGGTAAATAGTTGGGCTAATTCCTCCAAAGTAAATAATTCCTGTACGGTACCGGGGTTCCATCCCAACAGTACCAATATGTTTATAAAGGCTTCAGGAAAATATCCTTTTTCTCTATAACCTGATGATAGTTCTCCTGTTGTAGGATCAGTCCAATCCAGTGGAAAAGTTGGGAAGCCAAGTCGATCACCATCGCGTTTACTCAATTTACCATTTCCATCTGGTTTCAATAATAAAGGCAAATGTGCATATTGCGGCATAGTACTTTCTAAACCTAAATAACGGTAAATAAGCATGTGAGCAGGTGCTGATGGCAACCACTCTTCACCACGCACTGCGTGTGTAATTTCCATCAAAATATCGTCCACAATGTGTGCCAAATGATAGGTAGGCATACCATCGCTTTTAAGCAATACCTTATCGTCCACTTGAGATGAATTTACGACAACCCAACCCCTAATGATATCGTGAAAACGTATTTCTTCGTTGCGCGGAACTTTCAACCGAATTACATAAGGCACATTTTCGGATAACAATTTCTTCACCTCGTCTTCCGAAAGCGTCAATGAGTTCTTCATATTTTGGCGCGACACCGAGTTGTACTGAGGAGCTACCACTTTTGCTGCCTCTAATCGTTTACGCATTTCATCCAACTCTTCTCCTGTATCAAAAGCATAATAGGCAAAATCGTCTTTTATCAATTGCTCGGCATATTTTTGGTAAATGCCCAATGCCTTTCTTTCCGATTGACGGTATGGTGCGTGTGGACCACCTACACTAACCCCTTCGTCTATTTTAATACCACACCAGTTAAGCGATTCAATAATATATTCCTCTGCTCCTTTTACAAAGCGTGTTTGGTCGGTATCTTCAATGCGCAATATAAAATCGCCACCGTGTTTTTTTGCAAATAAATAACTAAACAATGCTGTGCGTATTCCACCTATGTGTTGAGGTCCTGTTGGACTCGGTGCATAACGTAATCGTACTCGCTTATTTTCCATTTTTTAAAATTTAAATCATGTTATCATGCTCTGAATCTTTATTGAATTATTTTTGCGTTCTTTTTTTTACAATAATTTTTAAGTGAAAAGCTTTAACTAAACCATAATATTTGCCC
>CAIMGI010000170.1 GCA_903840505.1 uncultured Bacteroidota bacterium | reverse complement strand
GATGGTGCTGCTACTATGGACTGGATGGTACAAGAGCAAGAAAGAGGTATAACAATCACTTCTGCGGCTACCACTTGTTTTTGGAAATACCGTAACAACGATTACAAAATAAACATTATTGATACTCCGGGGCACGTTGACTTTACAGTTGAGGTAAACCGTTCATTGCGTGTATTGGATGGATTGGTATTCTTGTTTTCTGCAGTTGATGGTGTTGAGCCTCAATCGGAGACAAACTGGCGTTTAGCGAATAACTACAATGTAACCCGTTTGGGTTTTGTGAATAAAATGGACCGTTCGGGTGCTGACTTTTTAAATGTTGTAAAACAGGTAAAAGAAGTGTTGGGTGGTAATCCATTGCCATTACAGTTGCCAATTGGTGCTGAGGAAAATTTTAAGGGTGTTGTTGACTTAATTAACAACAAAGCGATTGTTTGGAATGAAGCGGATAAAGGAATGACTTTTACAGAAGTTCCTATTCCTGATGATATGAAAGAGGATGTGTTGGAGTGGAGAGGTAAATTATTGGAAGCAATTGCTGAATTTGATGATAAATTGATGGAGAAATTCTTCGAGGATCCAAATTCAATTACAGAAGCTGAAGTTTTGGTAGCATTACGCCAAGCTTGTATCCACAATAAAGTGGTTCCAATGCTTTGTGGTTCTGCTTTCAAGAATAAGGGGGTACAAACAATGTTGGATTTGGTAATGGAATTAATGCCAAGTCCTTTAGACAAAGAAGAAATTACAGGAATAAATCCTGACACAGAATTGCCAGTTACACGTAAACCGGATGCTTCTGAGCCTTTCACGGCCTTGGCATTTAAAATTGCAACCGACCCTTTTGTTGGTCGTTTAGCTTTCTTTAGAGTGTATTCAGGTCGTTTAGATGCAGGTTCTTACGTATTGAATACTCGTTCTGGTAATAAGGAGCGTATTTCACGTATTTTCCAAATGCACGCAAACAAACAAAATGCAATTGAATTCATTGAAGCAGGAGATATTGGTGCTGCAGTTGGATTTAAAGATATACGTACAGGTGATACTTTGTGTGAGGAGAAGCATCCAATAGTATTGGAGGCTATGAATTTCCCTGAGCCGGTTATCGGTATTGCGGTTGAGCCTAAAACTCAAGCGGATATGGATAAATTGGGTATCGCATTAAATAAACTTTCCGAAGAGGATCCTACTTTCCGTGTTAAAACGGACGAGGATAGTGGTCAAACCATTATCAGCGGTATGGGTGAGCTTCACTTGGAGATTATTGTTGACCGTTTAAGAAGAGAGTTCAAAGTAGAAGTAAATCAAGGAGCGCCACAAGTGTCTTATAAAGAGACTATTAATGCCTCAATTGAGCACCGTGAAGTATATAAGAAACAAACGGGTGGTCGTGGTAAGTTTGCTGATATTAAGTTCATTGCATCACCGGTTGATGCGGATTGGGATGTAGCAAAAGACGCTTTGCAATTTGAAAATGAGATTACAGGAGGAAATATTCCTCGAGAATTTATACCTGCAGTTGAAAAAGGTTTCCGCGCGGCACTTGTTAATGGTGTTTTGGCTGGATATCCAATGGATTCATTGAAAATTACCTTGATAGATGGTTCTTACCACAATGTGGATTCGGATGCTTTGTCTTTTGAGATTTGTGCTCGTACAGCTTTCCGTGAGTCATTGCCAAAATGTAAGCCTGTGTTGTTAGAGCCTATTATGAAAATTGAGGTTATAACTCCAGAGCAAAATATGGGTGATGTAGTAGGGGATTTGAATAAGAGAAGAGGTCAGATTGAAGGAATGGACTCAAAAGGAAATGCCCAAGTAGTAAAAGCAAAAGTTCCTCTTTCTGAAATGTTTGGTTATGTAACCCAGTTGCGTACCATAACTTCAGGACGTGCAACTTCAACAATGGAGTTTTCACACTACTCTGAAGCGCCAAGAGGAATTGCTGATGAGGTAATTGCAAAGGTTAAAGGTAAAGTTAAAGCATAGTACATTAGGTTATTGATTATTAAATAGTTGCAAATAAGAAATTAGTACAAAATGAGCCAAAAAATTAGAATTAAATTGAAGTCTTACGATTATAATTTGGTAGATAAATCTGCTGAGAAAATCGTTAAAACTGTAAAAGCAACAGGTGCTGTGGTTAATGGTCCAATTCCATTGCCTACTAACAAGAAAATTTTTACAGTATTGCGTTCTCCGCACGTTAACAAGAAAGCAAGAGAGCAATTTCAATTGGCTTCTTACAAAAGATTGTTGGATATATACAGTTCAACCTCTAAAACAGTGGATGCTTTGATGAAGTTAGAGTTGCCAAGTGGTGTTGAAGTTGAAATAAAAGTTCCGTAATTTATAATATTGATTTTTAAATAGTTATATAAATAAAAAATGTCTGGAATAATAGGTAAAAAAGTAGGAATGACCAGTATATTTGGTGCCAATGGTAAAAGTATACCATGCACAGTTATCGAAGCTGGTCCTTGCGTTATTACGCAAGTAAAAACCTTAGAAAAAGACGGCTATGTAGCAGTTCAACTTGCTTTTGATGAAAAGAAGGAGAAGAACACAAGTGCTGCAATGAAGGGCCATTTTGCTAAATCATCCACAACCCCTAAGAGAAAATTAGTTGAGTTCAGGGATTTGGAACTCGACAAGAATTTAGGAGAGTCGGTAACAGTTGACGCATTTACTGAAGGCGATTTCGTTGATGTAATTGGTACTTCTAAAGGAAAAGGTTTTCAAGGTGTTGTTAAACGTCACGGATTTCAAGGGGTAGGTGGTCAAACTCACGGTCAGCATAACCGACTTAGAGCACCTGGTTCTTTGGGAGCTTCTTCTTGGCCTTCTCGTGTATTCAAAGGTATGCGTATGGCGGGTCGTATGGGTGGAGATCGTGTTAAAGCGATTAACCTTGAAGTGATTAAAGTTATCGCAGAAAAAAATGTGTTAGTAGTTAAAGGGTCTATTCCCGGTGCTAAAGGTTCATACGTAATAGTTGAGAAATAAAATGGAATTAGTAATAACAAATATAAAGGGTAAAGAAACCTCAAAAAAGGTTAAACTTGATGATGCCATATTTGGTATCGAACCCAACGATCACGCTGTTTATTTAGATGTTAAACAGCATTTGGCGAATAAACGTCAAGGAACGCACAAGTCAAAGCAAAGAGCTGAGATTGCAGGAAGTTCTAAAAAGTTGAAGAAACAAAAAGGAACAGGTGGCGCACGTGCTGGAAATGCTAAATCTCCAACCAGAGTAGGTGGAGGTAGAGCTTTTGGACCTGAACCACGTGACTATAGCTTTAAGTTGAATAAAAAACTTAAAATTGTTGCTCGTCAATCAGCTCTTACTTATAAGGCAAAGGACAAAAATATTATTGTATTGGAAGACTTTAATTTTGAGACTGCTAAAACAAAGAATTACATCGAATTATTGAATAATTTGAAGCTTTCTGACAAAAAAACATTGTTAGTCATTGCCGATTCAAATAATAATGTATATTTGTCGTCCCGAAATTTGAGCAAAGCAAAGGTTGTAAAAGCTTCAGAAATAAACACTTACGATGTTCTGAATGCAAATAACCTACTGTTAGTAGAGAGTTCGATAAAGGAAATTGAAAAAACATTAAGCAATTAATTAAGATGAGTATCCTAATAAAACCAATTATCACCGAAAAAATGACCGGTCTTAGCGAAAAGCTAAACCGTTATGCATTTGCTGTAAATAAAACATCCAATAAAATAGAGATTAAATCAGCTATTGAAAAGATGTATGGTGTTACCGTTTCAAATGTTAGAACTAGTAACTATATAGGGAAATTCAAATCAAGAAACACAAAGTCGGGTGTAGTTACCGGAATGTCTAATTCACATAAAAGAGCTATTGTTGAACTTGCGAAAGGCGATTCAATAGATTTTTATAGCAATATTTAATATACAATGGCACTAAGAAAATTAAGACCACTAACGCCTTCGCAACGTTTTAAAGTTGCGAATACGTATACTGAGATTACTACCGGTACTCCTGAGAAAAGCTTATTGGCTCCTCAAAAGAAATCGGGTGGAAGAAACAATACAGGTAAAATGACTATGCGCTATATTGGTGGTGGTCACAAACAACGTTACCGAATAATTGATTTTAAAAGAGACAAAGATGGTATTGTTGGGACAGTAGCCAGTGTTGAGTACGATCCAAACAGAACAGCCTTTATTGCTCTTATAGTTTATAAAGATGGTGAGAAAAGATACATTATTGCACCAAACGGTTTAAAAGTTGGTCAGTCTGTATTGTCTGGTAAAGATGTTGCACCTGAGGTTGGAAATACATTGTTATTAAGTGAGGTGCCATTGGGTACCATCATTCACAATATTGAATTACGTCCGGGACAAGGAGCAAACATTGCTCGTAGTGCAGGTTCTTATGCTCAATTAAGTGCTCGTGAAGGGAAATATGCAGTGATTAAAATGCCTTCAGGAGAAACCAGAATGATATTGGTTACTTGTAAAGCTACGATTGGTTCGGTTTCGAATTCCGATCATAACTTAGAAATTTCAGGTAAGGCAGGAAGAAGCAGATGGAAAGGTATTAGACCACGTACACGGCCGGTTGTAATGAACCCTGTCGATCACCCAATGGGTGGTGGTGAAGGTAGAGCTACAGGAGGTCACCCACGTTCAAGAAATGGTATACCTGCAAAAGGATATAAAACACGTTATCCTAAAAAGGCATCTAACAAGTATATAATAGAAAGAAGAAAAAAATAATTAAATAAGAGAGTTTAATGGTGGCGAGTAAAACCTCGACATTCACAACTAAAAAGAAATGGCACGTTCGTTAAAAAAAGGTCCCTTCATCGACTATAAACTGGAGAAAAAAGTCCTTAAATTGGTTGAAACAGGAAAAAAGACTGTTATCAAAACTTGGGCTAGAAGATCAATGATTCCTCCTGACTTTGTAGGTCAAACAATAGCAGTTCATAATGGAAATAAATTCATTCCTGTTTATGTTACCGAGAATATGGTAGGTCATAAATTGGGAGAATTTGCTCCAACTCGCGTATTTAGAGGACACGCAGGTAACAAAAACAAACCGAAGTAATTAATTAAGAATTAATAAAAGCGCTAACTATAAAATAAAATGGGTGTTAGAAAACAAAAAGCGGCAGACTCAAGAAAAGAGGAAAATAAAAGCAGGTATTTTGCATCCCTGAAGAATTGTCCTACATCACCGAGAAAGATGAGATTATTGGCTGATATGATTAGAGGAGTAAATGTAGATAAGGCATTGTATTTATTGAAATTCAATCCAAAAGAAGCATCTGATCGTTTGGGTAAATTATTACGTTCGGCTATTGCTAATTGGCAAGCAAAGAATGAAGGAGCAAGAATCGAAGACAGTAATCTTGTTGTGAAAGATGTTTTTGTTGACAGTGCAATTCAGTTAAAGAGACTAAGAACGGCTCCGCAAGGAAGAGGACACAGGGTTAGAAAAAGATCCAATCACGTTACATTGATTCTTGATACTAAAAAGGCTGAGGATACAAAGAAATCTAAGTTAGAAACCAAAGAAGAAACTACTACTAAATAATTTTTGAAATAATAATGGGACAAAAAGCAAATCCGATAGGAAACAGATTAGGAATCATTAGAGGCTGGGACTCTAACTGGTATGGTGGAAAACACTATGCTGATAAGTTAGTGGAGGATCACAAGATTAGAATTTACTTAAAAGCTCGTTTAGCGAAAGCAAGTATTTCGAAAATTATCATTGAAAGAACATTGAAACTGATTACTGTAACCATTAATACTGCTCGTCCCGGAATTATTATTGGTAAAGGCGGACAAGAGGTTGATAAGTTGAAAGAAGAATTAAAGAAAATTACAAAAAAGGATATTCAAATAAATATTTTTGAAATAAAAAGACCGGAGTTGGATGCACAATTGGTAAGCGATAGTATTGCTCGTCAAATTGAAGGACGTATCTCTTTCAGAAGAGCTATCAAAACTTCAATTGCATCAACAATGAGAATGGGTGCTGAAGGAATAAAGGTATTGGTTTCGGGTCGTTTGGCAGGAGCTGAAATGGCACGTAGCGAAGGATACAAAGAGGGAAGAACACCACTTCATACCTTTAGAGCTGATATTGACTATTCATTGTCGGAAGCACACACTACTTATGGTAGATTGGGTATAAAAGTATGGATTTGTAAAGGAGAGATTTATGGTAAAAGAGATTTATCTCCGAATATCGGAATGAATGCTTCTACAGGAAACAAACAACAAGGTGGTGGAGATGGTAAACACAATCCAAAATTTAATAAATCGAATAAAAGAGGTAATAAGTAAAAAGATTTAAAGATTTTAATTATAACAAAAGATGTTACAGCCAAAGAGAACAAAATTTAGAAAGCAGCATAAAATGAAAATGAAGGGGAACGCTAAACGTGGCGATCAAATTGCCTTCGGTTCTTTTGCTATTAAAGCTGAACAAGGTGCTTGGTTTACTGCTCGTCAGTTAGAAGCAGCCCGTGTTGCAGTTACTCGTTTTATGAAACGTGAAGGCCAAATTTGGCTACGTGTATTTCCTGATAAACCTATTACTAAAAAACCCGCAGAGGTTCGTATGGGTAAAGGTAAAGGAGCTCCTGAATATTGGGTTGCGGTAGTGAAACCAGGAAGAATTATTTTTGAAGCTGATGGCGTTTCTTTGGAAACAGCAAAAGAAGCAATGCGTTTAGCATCTCAAAAATTACCGGTAACAACAAAGTTTATGGTTAGAAGAGATTATTCTGAAGTAGCGGCATAATAAATATTATATAAAAGAAATGAAACAAGCAGTTATAAAAGAGCTTTCTTTAAAAGAATTACAAGAAAGATTAGGTGTTGAAAGTGCCGCTATGGTAAAGCTTACATTAGGGCATTCTGTATCACCTATAGAGAATCCAATGAAAATTAAAAGTAATCGCAAAACGGTTGCTCGTATTAAAACAGAATTAAGGAAGCGTGAAATACTTGCTTCTAAATAAATAATCAAATGGAAGAAAGAAATTTAAGAAAAGAAAAAGTTGGTTTAGTAACCAGTAGCAAGATGCAAAAGTCAATCGTTGTATCTGTTGAACGTAAGGTAAAACATCCTAAATATGGTAAGTTCGTAAAAAGAACCACCAAGTTTGTTGCCCACGATGAAACAAATTCTTGCAATGTTGGTGATACCGTAAAAATTATGGAAACCCGACCAATGAGTAAAAGTAAATGCTGGAGGTTGATTGAAATTGTAGAACGTGCTAAATAATTTTTAACAGAATAATAATTAAAGAAAATGATACAACAAGAGTCAAGATGCATAGTTGCAGACAATAGCGGAGCCAAGGAAGTTCTTTGTATTCGTGTATTGGGAGGTACAAAAAAGAGATATGCTTCTATAGGAGATAAAATAGTTGTTACTGTTAAACACGCTTTACCTGCAGGAAATATTAAGAAAGGTGCAGTTTCAAAAGCAGTTGTAGTGCGAACTAAAAAAGAAATTCGCAGAGCAGACGGATCATATATCCGCTTCGATGACAATGCAGTGGTACTGTTAAATCAAGGAGAAGAGCTAAGAGGTACTCGTATATTTGGACCGGTAGCAAGAGAATTAAGAGAAAAACAATTTATGAAAATAATTTCATTAGCACCGGAGGTTATTTAATTAAGGCTTTATTAATAAAAAAATGCAAAAGAAATTACATATAAAGAAAGGCGATACAGTAGCTGTGATTGCCGGAGATTCAAAAGGTCAACAAGGTAAAGTGTTATCGATTGACAAGATAAAAAACAGAGCATTGGTGGAAGGTGTTAATTTAGCATCAAAACACACAAAGCCGAGTGCTGCATCTCCGCAAGGAGGTATTGTTAAAAAGGAAGGTTCTATCCATATTTCCAACTTAATGTTGGTAGTGGGTGGTAAACTTACCCGAGTAGGCAGAAAATTAGACAATGATAAATTAGTACGTTACGCAAAAAAAACAGGGGAGGTAATTAAGTAATGGCAACAACATATTCACCAAGATTAAAAGATACATATCGAAAAGATATCGTAAATTCTTTAAAAAAGGAGTTCAATTACAGCAGCACGATGCAAGTTCCGCGCTTGAAAAAGATATGCCTTAACCAAGGTGTAGGTATTGCGGTAGCTGATAAAAAATTGATTGACACAGCAATTCTTGAAATGACAACTATTTCAGGTCAAAAGGCAGTATCTACGAAATCAAAAAAGGATATCTCTAACTTCAAGTTAAGAAAAGGTGTTCCAATTGGAGTAAGAGTTACACTTAGAGGCGATATGATGTATGAGTTTTTAGATAGATTGATTTCTGTTGCATTGCCTCGTATACGTGACTTTAGAGGGATTAATGAGAAAGGATTTGACGGTCAAGGAAATTATACTTTGGGAGTTACTGAGCAAATCATTTTCCCAGAGATTGTAATTGATAAAGTAAACAAAATGATGGGTATGGATATTACTTTTGTAACATCTGCAAATTCAGATTCTGAAGCATTGGCTTTATTGAAAGAGTTTGGATTACCATTTAAGAATCAAGTAAGAAAATAATCACAATAAATACAACGTTAAAGAATGGCTAAAGAATCAATGATAGCAAGAGAAGTCAAGAGGAAAAAACTCATTGACAAGTATGCTGAAAAGAGAAAAGAATTGAAAGCGGCTGGTGACTCTGTAGGATTACAGAAATTACCTAAAAACTCTTGTCCAACAAGAGCTAGAAACCGTTGTAAATTAACTGGTCGTCCAAGAGGTTATAGCCGTCAATTTGGTATATCTCGT
>CAIMGI010000169.1 GCA_903840505.1 uncultured Bacteroidota bacterium | reverse complement strand
CATTGCTTTCGCCTTTGATACCTGCACATACTACTACTGTTATCATTGTTGAATCAATATCTGTACAACCCTCTACATTGGTGCTTGAGTAAACTACATAGTGGTTACCTGTACCTGCTGTTGCTGGGTTAAAGTTACCGCCTACTACTCCTGCTCCACTAAATGTTCCTCCTGCAGGAGTTGCATTTGGTAACGCTACTACTGCATCTCCTTCACAAATGGTATCGTTTGCAAATGCGCTCAATACGACTACAGGGGTTGGATGAATTACTACATTGAAGGCACAGTTATTTGTATTACCTGCTGCATCGGTTACGGTATACATTACCGATGTGGTTCCTACGTTAAATATAGTACCGCTTGCATCGGTGTTTCCGTTACCTGTGGTTGCTCCTGTTAAAGCATATGCTACTGTTGTGCCTGCACAATTATCGTTGATGCTGGTTGGTGCTATACCTGTTACCAATGGATTACAAGTTGCTACGTTAGCAGGGCAAGTAATTGTTGGCAATTCAGCATCTACTACCGTTACTGTGAATGAACAGCTTGATGCATTACCTGCAGCATCTGTTGCTGTGTAGCTTTGTGTTGTTACTCCTACTGGGAAAGTTGAACCACTTGGCAAACCTGCTGTTTGAACTGTGGTTGCTGAGCAATTGTCTGTTCCTACTGGAGCATTAAATGTTACTACTGCATCGCACATTCCTGCTGCATTGTTTACTGTTATGTTACCAGGACATATAATTGTTGGAACTTCTCCATCTACTACTGTTACCGTAAATGAACATGATGCTGTATTTCCTAAACCATCACTCACTTGGAAAGTGTTTGTTGTTGTTCCTACAGGGAAAGTTGAACCACTAGCTAAACCCGCTGTTTGGGTTGTCGTTGCAGCACCTACACCTCCACCATAAGTAAGTATTACTTGTCCATTACCGGAACGAATTCCTGATTGAGTTGATGAATTTGCAACTCCACCTATAAAAGATGAACCACCTCCACCACCACCAAATTCAGCACCACCACCACCATAATATCCACCACCACCACCACCACCGGCAGTTCCAGAATTAGCGTCACCACCAATTCCTAATGCTCCTGGCGCAGCATTGCCAGCCCAATCATATACCCCGTCTGCACCACCTACAAGTTGGGTTGCACCTAAACCTTGACCTGCATTTGTAATAGATCCGCCATTACCTCCCAAAAGTCCGCCACCTATTCCGCCATAATTAGCATTTGGAGTAGCTCCATTTGAACCACCACCACCACCACCACCAGCTACAACTTTCCTATCAGCTAAAGCAACACCACCAACACGCACATCAGATGCGCCACCGCCACCGCCACCTAACCAACCTGTAGAATAGCCAGATGCTGCATTTCCTCCACCGTTATAGCCAGCGCCACCAAACCCTGGAAATGGAGGAGCGATCGCACCTTGTCCGCCAACATAAATATTTAAAACTTGACCGGGGGTTACTGCTAAGTCGCCTGTTGCAAAACCACCTAAGCCGCCAATTCCATCTCCGCCAGATGGATTAGCACTTGTAGCACCCTGAGCTCCACTTGCCTGAATATTAACTGAAGTTACACCTGCGGGAACAGTAAATGTTTGCAATGATCCGGTATAACTATATGTTTGAACAATTTGTGAGGGAGTAATGATTACTTGACCATTTCCATTCTGAACACCTGCTGTGTTTGTTTGATTTGTTCCATTGTTAATGGAACCTCCACCACCACCTGAACATCCATCACTTTGTCCACCACTACCACCACTATATCCACCACCGCCACCGGAACCACCACAACAATTAACGAAATATCCGCCACCGCCACCGTAACCACCACCTACTACTCCTCCTGCACCAGGATAAACGCCACCACCTTCAGGAGGATTAGCCATAGCAATTCCTGCACTTAGCCAGCCACCACCGCCACCACCGTAATAACTCTGTCCACCATTTCCTCCTGCACCTCCAGGATAAGGTAAGCGATTTGGACAATTGATTCCAGCTCCACCACTTGTGGTTATTTGACCTGCTCCACCAACAACTCCACCAAGTGCAAAACAGAAAAAACCACCACCGCCACCACCGGCAATAACAACCGGAACTCCTGCACGCTCAACGAAACTTCCGCCACCGCCACCTGATCCACAAGTACCATCGCTACCTCTGCCTCCTACCAATATATTATATATCTGACCTGGGGTTACTGCATAATCACCTTTTATTCTTGCACCAGCACCACCAATAAAATTACCTTGTGTACTTGTTCCGCCACCGGCACCATAAGCATCAACAGTTATATTTGTTACTCCGGCAGGAACAGTATATGTTTGCATTCCACCAGTATAATTAAATGTAGTTGGGTTACCACCACCACCACAAGGGTTAGTTCCAACGGGTGTTGCATAAGTAACTACAGCACCACAAGTTCCAGGTGTATTATTTACTGTTTGATTTCCAGGACAAGTTATTGCCGGACACTGAGCGCTTGCAAACTGCACTGCAAATATCCCAACTAATGTCATTGTTGATTTTAAAAACTTTGTACTGACTTTCATCTTAAATAATTTTTATGTTTAACTAAAGTTTAATAATTAAAAATTTTAGTACAAAAGTAAGAGTATATGTAAAAAAAGAAAGTCGAAATTTAGCAATAGCCAAATAATTTTAGGAACGGACAAGAAAAATTAAAAGAATTGTTTTTGCTATGATACCAAAAGTACAAAATTATTCACGGTTTCACTTTCTTTGTTCCACTTATACTTTAGTTGTAAATCTTCTAAACAATTGCGTATTTCAGAGGGATTGGTAGCACTTAACTTTTCAATTGCTTCATTGTACTCAATGGCATTTCCTCCAAATAATTCCTTGGTAAACAAAAAACGGTCGTTTATACCGATGAGGGATTTTATGTTTTTTACAGGCTTGTTTTGAGATTCAACGGAAACAGTATCTGTTTCAACACTTGGCACATTATCAATATCAATTCGTTTACGCAATACTAAATTTGCCTCATCAATATTAACAGACAATTTTTTATGATTGCGCAATTGCTCTTCCTCCAAAGAATAAAGGTAATTGTACACAATTGATTTTTCATATAGCTTACGGATTTTAGAAGTTATTAACTCCAACTCTATGCCCGGAATCCTAATTTCCTCTCCTATTGTATCGTAATGTATTTTTATTGTACGAATAAGCACTTCTATTTCTTTTCCTAATTCTTTTCTAGTCATTTGAGTTCATTAAATTGCACATTATGGGCAGTATAAATTAATTATCCTAACTTTGAACGTAAAACAGAAGAAAAGGTTACTTAAATCAAGTAAATAAAGATAAAATATTTGTTTTTTTAGACAATGTTCCTGGAAAATACGATAAACAACGAAAATAGGAAGGGGTGTATTGAGGTAATATGCGGCTCAATGTTTTCGGGCAAAACAGAGGAGCTTATTCGCAGACTAAAAAGGGCAACTTATGCCAAGCAAAAAGTAGAAATATTTAAGCCTAGTATTGATAAACGTTACGATGAAACAAATGTTGTTTCTCACAATTCAAATTCTATTCCTTCAACTCCAGTGGAAACTTCCGCAAACATATTTTTGTTGGCGAACGATGTAGATGTTGTTGGTATTGATGAAGCACAATTTTTTGACATTGAATTAGTAAATGTTTGCACCCAATTAGCAAATAAAGGAATACGGGTTATTGTAGCAGGACTGGATATGGATTATTTAGGCAACCCTTTTGGACCTATACCTTCTTTAATGGCAGTAGCAGAATATGTTACCAAAGTACAAGCTGTTTGTATGCGTTGTGGTGGCTTGGCAAACAACTCACATCGAATAAGCGAAGAAAAATCTTTGGTAGTATTAGGTGAAACAAATAATTACGAACCCTTGTGTAGAGTTTGCTTTTACAAAGCAACAACCAAATAAAATGTGATGAGTTATAGTTTAACAGAAATAGCACATATTGTTAATGGCAAAACCCTAAATACAATATCCAACGAGGAAAAGATAAGCCATCTTTTAATTGACAGTCGTAATGTTACGAACATTGAAAATGTTTTGTTCTTTGCGATAGAAGGAGACCGTAACAACGGACACCAATTTATTGCTGAAGTATACAAAAAGGGGATTAGAAATTTTATTGTTTCGTATAGTAACGCTTATTCGAAAACCAATTATCCCGAGGCCAATTTTATACTGGTAACAAATACACTTATAGCACTGCAAAAATTATGTTCTCATCATCGTGCCCAATTTGATCATCCTGTTATTGGAATAACAGGAAGCAATGGAAAGACAATTGTTAAAGAGTGGTTGTTTCAGCTTTTGCGTGAGGATTTCAATATTGTTCGTTCCCCAAAAAGTTTCAATTCGCAGGTAGGTGTTCCATTGTCGGTTTGGCAAATGAATGAAGAAAATGAATTGGGAATATTTGAAGCAGGGATTTCAAAACCGAATGAAATGGCAGCGCTGGAAAGTATTATCAAACCATCCATTGGAATACTCACAAACATTGGCCAAGCACATTCCGAAAATTTTGAAACCAACCAAATAAAAACACAACAAAAGTTGGCTCTTTTTGTCAACTGTGAGGTGCTTATTTATTGTAAAGACTACACAATAGTTAACGAAACAGTAACATCTTTAGTGAATACTAAACCGGTTACTTGGTCGCGAAAGTCAAAAGCAGATTTACAGATAACAAAAGTTACAAAACAAGAAAACGAAACCTATATACAAGGAATTTACAATAACGATTTCATTAAAATACGCATCCCTTTTACCGATGAAGCGTCCATTGAAAATGCGATTAATTGTTGGGTACTTATGTTGCATTTAAAATACGGTTCCGACCAAATTGAAAAACGAATGCTTCAGCTTAGTCCAGTTGCAATGCGATTGGAGATGAAGGAGGGTGTAAACAATTGCTCCATTATAAACGACAGTTACAATTCGGATTTAGGTTCTTTAGCAATTGCATTGGATTTTTTAAATCAACAAAAACAATATGTCAAACGAACCATTATTCTTTCCGACATACTCCAAAGTGGAAAGGACGAAGCAAGTTTGTACAAAGAAGTAGCCGATCTGCTATTTAAAAAAAACATAGCCCGCATCATTGGTATTGGAGAATGTATCTCAAGACAAGCCCACTTTTTTAACCTTGAGAAACGATTTTTTTTATCTACCAATGACTTTTTAATGCATTATAACACTGCTTTATTTAATAACGAAATTATACTTATCAAAGGAGCGCGAGCTTTTGGCTTTGAACAAATAAGTAAAACTATTCAACAAAAAGCACACGAAACATTGCTTGAGATTAACTTAAATGCCTTGGTGTCTAATCTTAACTACTACCGTTCAAAACTTAAACCTACAACCAAAATAATGGCGATGGTGAAAGCCTTTTCATATGGTAGCGGGAGTTATGAAATAGCTAATGTATTACAATTTAATCGCATCGATTATTTAGCGGTTGCATATGCCGATGAAGGAATTGAATTAAGAAAAGCAGGAATAACTGCGCCCATTATGGTTATGAATCCCGAAGAGCAGAGTTATGATGCAATGATTGAGCATAATCTTGAACCCGAGCTGTTTAACTTTCGGGTACTCAACTTATTCAACGATGCTGCTAACCGATCAAAACTGAAAGACAAAAAAATACCTGTACACATAAAAATTGATACAGGAATGCATCGCTTGGGTTTTGATTTAGAAGAAATTAACGAACTAATTATTCGTATACAAAACAGCAAACACATTGTAATAAAGTCAGTTTTTTCGCACCTTGTAGCAAGCGATGAAAAGGAGCACGATGAGTTTACAAAATTGCAAATTCAACGATTTAGTGATGCTAGCGCTCAAATTCTTTCTCATTTTAACTATCCTATTTTAAAACACATTCTTAATTCAGGCGGGATTACACGTTTTCCCGATGCTCAGTTTGACATGATTCGCTTAGGGATTGGGATGTACGGTATTTCATCCAACGACTATGAGCAAATGAATTTGCAACACGTAAGTACTTTAAAAACCAATATCTCGCAAATAAAAAATGTTGCTGCAAATGAAACTGTTGGGTATAGCAGAAAAGGACTGGTGAAAAAAAATTCGCGCATTGCAACAGTACCCATTGGTTATGCAGATGGATACAATAGAAAACTGGGAAATGGGAACGGTAAAATGTTAGTAAACGGTGTTTTTGCAAATACTGTGGGCAATATTTGTATGGATATGTGTATGATAGATGTAACGGACATTACATGTAACGAAGGTGATGAAGTAATTGTGTTTGGCGAAAATTATCCTATAAGTGAAATAGCTAAAGCTGCGGGAACTATTCCGTATGAAATACTCACTACCATTTCACGCAGAGTGAAACGCATTTATTTTCAAGAATAACAAGAAGGGTAACATCCTATATGAAATTAGAATTAGATATACTTCCATTAAAAACTTGGTTGCCTAACTATAATGGGCCGCTCATTATTGCAGGGCCTTGTGGAGCCGAAAACAAGGAGCAAATGATGAGTACGGCAAGAGGAATAGCCAAAATAAATAAAGCACTAGTTTTTAGAGCCGGAATTTGGAAGCCTCGTACACGTCCAAATGCTTTTGAAGGTGTTGGTGCCGAAGGATTAGAATGGTTAAAAGAAGTAAAACAAGAAACGGGTTTACTAACCACCGTTGAAGTTGCGAATGCACAACACGTTGAACTTGCATTAAAAGCAGGAGTTGATATTTTGTGGATAGGAGCTAGAACTACGGTAAGTCCTTTTGCTGTGCAAGAAATTGCAAGTGTTTTAACAGGTGTTGATATTCCTGTGATGGTTAAAAACCCCATTCATCCAGAAATAAAATTATGGGCGGGGGCCTTGGAAAGAATCAATCAGGCAGGAATAAAAAAGCTTATTGCCGTTCACAGAGGTTTTTACTCCTATGAAAAAACAATCTACCGCAATTCCCCTAATTGGAGTATCCCCATTGAGTTAAAAATAATGTGCAAGGAATTGCCTATTATTTGCGACCCAAGTCACATTTGTGGACGTACTGACATACTATTATCTGTGATGCAAAAAGCCCTCGATTTGAATATGGACGGGCTTATGATAGAAACACACATTAACCCTAAAGAAGCACTGAGCGATGCCGAACAGCAAGTTACACCCGAGCAATTAGGAAACTTATTGAGCGAATTAATACAGCGCAATGCAAACAGCAATAACCCCGAATTTGAAAATCAATTACAGGAATTGCGTACTGAAATTGACAGCATAGACATACAATTATTACAGGCTCTAGCAAACAGGATGGCTGTAGTGGAAAAAATTGGGGAATATAAAAAAGACAACCAGGTTACCATATTGCAATTAGAGCGCTGGTATGAAATACTAAAAACCCGAACCCATAAAGGAGAAATTATGGGTCTTAACAACAATTTTATAAAAGGCTTATTGGAGTTGGTGCACAAAGAATCGATACGTGTGCAAACGAAAGTGATGAATAAGACGAATTAATTGTTTCTCAATTATTTATCCCCCATTATAGCTTCCCAATAATCCTTGCCATAGCTTACCAATATTTCGTCACCGGCATCAATATTTCGGTTTGCAACGATATAAGGTTTGCTTTTAATGATATTGTATTCGGCATTGTTTTTTAGGCCTTTTAAACGCACATACCCTTCGGCATCGTTTGCATAACGAGCCAATGCATCCATCACATATTCGGCATCCAAACAATTGTGTTTTGAAACAAAAAACAGATAAGGAGCCCTGTTAGAATGGGCCTTGTCGCGCTTTTCGCATTCCTTCCAACTAATTTTTTCTCCTTGGTATTCCACTATTACATCTCCCTTTCTAATGGAAGAGGTAGTGAACAGTCCCTTTCCTCCACGCGGAATTCTTGATTTTTTTACGATGAGCATATATTATATTTTCTTGGCTAAGGTAGTGTTTGGAAACAGTATTTTGTATAATTTATCCCAATGTATTAATACACTAAAAGAATAAATGGGAGCATTAAAATTTTCTTTTACCGAATTTCGATTTTTTAGCATTAACCTAAATCCTGCACTTGCACCTACTCCTAGCCATCGCGTGAGTTTATATTCACCCGAAAGACAGGGTTCATAAATAAATGCTGGGTGTCTATCTGTTTTCAAGGGCAGGTCGCCATAAAAATAATTGTAGGACGTTAACCCTATTCCTATTTGTGGTGTAGTAGAAAACTTCCAACGCTTTGTATTGTAAAACACATACTCAACATAGTAACACAAATAGCCTAAAAATAAATTGGATTTTATTGACTTATTTCCGGCACTTGTTGGTAACAACTCGAACTTTATTAATTCATCACCTAGTTGATAATAACCTCCACCCATTTTTAATCTGCCACCAAAATCTACACCTATCCTAACACCATAGGTTCGGGCGTGACGATTAGCAATAAATGAATCGCGAGAATCTAAGCTAAAATCAGGACTTGCTTTCCTTTTAATACACATTCTTAACGTATCTGTGAGCTGTGTTTGAGCACCTGCAGACGAATATAACAAGGCAAAAATGCAAATTACGGCAAGTGCTTTATTTTTCATATAAAAAAATGTCCTAAAAAATTAGGACATTATTAATTTCATTTTGCTTGGCAATTAATGGTTTTCGACCTCACCTGGAGACAAAGGAATGTTTTGTGGAACAAAATCCTCGTCTTTACCTGGCTTGCTATAATCATAAGGCCAACGGTAAACCTCGGGTAACGAACCAGGCCAGTTTCCATGTAAATGCTCTACTGGAGCTGTCCATTCCAATGTATTCGAATTCCAAGGGTTTTGAGTAGCCCTTTTTCCTTTGTAAACACTGAAGAAAAAGTTAAACACAAATACTACTTGTGCTATTGCTCCAAATATTGCAAATCCTGTAATGATTACGTTTAAATCGTGTGTATTATCGAACATAGCAAAAGCCTCGTTTGAATAATACCTACGTGGTACACCCGAAAGTCCGATGAAGTGCATTGGAAAGAACACACCGTAAACTGCAATAAAGGTTACCCAAAAATGTACATATCCTAATTTATTACTCATCATTCGTCCGAACATACGTGGGAACCAATGATAAACACCTGCAAACATACCAAAGATAGCCGATGCGCCCATTACTATATGGAAGTGAGCTACCACAAAATAGGTATCGTGTAATGGAATATCCAAGGCCGAATCGGCAAGAATAATACCGGTTACACCGCCTGTAACAAATGTTGAAACCAATCCAATTGCGAACAACATTGCAGGAGACATAATTAGGTTTCCTTTCCACAAGGTTGTTATGTAGTTAAATGCTTTTACCGCTGAAGGTATTGCAATAAGCAAGGTTGTAAATACAAACACCGAGCCCAAGAATGGATTCATTCCTGTAACAAACATATGGTGACCCCAAACAATGAAAGATAAAAATGCAATTGCTAAGATAGAACCTATCATTGCTCGGTAACCAAATATTGGTTTACGAGACATTGTAGCAATAATTTCGGAAGTTATTCCCAATGCAGGCAACAATACAATGTATACCTCCGGGTGACCTAAGAACCAAAATAAATGCTGAAACAATATTGGGCTACCTCCTGTTTGTTCAAGAGCTTGTCCACTGATAAAAATATCGGATAAGTAAAAACTTGTTCCAAAACTTCTATCAAAAATCAATAGTAATACTGCAGAAAACAATACAGGGAATGATAATACACCCAATATGGCAGTAACAAGGAATGCCCATACTGTAAGTGGAAGACGGGTAAACGTCATTCCTTTTGTACGTAAATTGATTACAGTTACAATGTAATTTAAACTTCCTAGTAATGAAGACACAACGAACAAGGACATACTCACTAACCAAAGTGTCATTCCTAATCCCGATCCCGGTATTGCTTGTGGCAAGGCACTTAAAGGAGGATAAATTGTCCACCCTGCTGATGCCGGTCCGTCTTCAATGAATAAAGAAGCAAACATAATTACGCTGGAAATAAAGAAAAACCAGTAGGATAGCATATTCAAAAAGCCCGATGCCATATCGCGAGCACCTACTTGTAAAGGAATAAGCAAGTTACTGAATGTACCGCTCAAGCCTCCTGTTAATACAAAGAATACCATAATAGTACCGTGTATTGTAACAAGGGCAAGGTACATATCAGGACTCATAACTCCTCCCGGAGCCCATTTATCACCTAAAAAATAATTCAGAATAGGAAAACTTTCACCCGGCCAAGCCAACTGTAAACGAAAGAAAATGGACATCATCATTGCTAACACGCCCATAAAAATTGCGGTTAACAAAAACTGGCGAGAAATCATTTTATGATCCTCACTAAAAATATATTTGGTCCAAAATCCGGGTTCTTCGTGATGGTGCGCGTGCGCATCGTGACCGTGATCGTGACCTTCGTGTGTGTGTGTGTCGTGTGCGTGATCCATATTGTATTTTTCGTTATTAATCTCTTGTTATTTTTTCTCTTCTACCTTCACTTCTTCTACTGTTGCAGTGATAGCAGTATCTTTTTTCATTTCTTCTTTTGCCGGCTCAGTTGTCGCAACCGGTTCCGCAGTCAATGATTCTGAAAAAGTTTTTTTAGTAGCCAACCATTTATTATAATCCTCTTTACTTTCTACTATAATATCCATTTGCATATTATAATGCGCAGCACCACAAATTTTATTACACAATAAAATATAATTAAATTTTGGATTTTTGGTCATTTCACGCATTTGTGCCGTAGTATATTTTGGTACAAAATGCATTTCTGTTTCCATACCCGGAACACAATTCATTTGCGCCCTGAAGTGTGGCATAAATGCACTGTGAATTACATCACGCGAACGCAATTTAAACTGAACCATTTTGCCAATAGGAATGTGAAACTCTCCTTTAACCAATTTGTCGTCTCCAGCATTCGGGTCTTCAGCAACCAAAGCCAAGGGGTTATTATCTGCTATTAATCTATAATTCGTTTTTCCCAAGACATTGTCCTTTCCACCATAACGCGCTGTCCAAGCGAATTGCTGAGCATATAATTCCATTTGTATAGACTCTTTTTCATTAATTGGAGCCGTTATGTGATTCCAAACCTTTAATCCATAAATAATGATTACTGTCAGTACAATTGCAGGAACAATTGTCCAGATCATTTCCAATTTGCTGCTGTGTGCAAAAAAGGTTGCTTTGTTATCCTTCCTATAATAGTATTTTGATGCAAAATAGAACAATACGGCATTTACAACAAAAAACACAAAGCCAATAATAACCATATTGAAATTAAACAATAAATCAAGATCCTCGCCATTTTCTGAACCTGCATGGGGTAATAATTTATCTTGATACATCCAAAAATTCCAAATACAAAAAACGAAGAAAGCAACACAAAACACCATCATCATTTTTGCATTGAAGCGGGTATCGCTTTCGGAAACCGTTTCTTCTTTAGAACCATTTATGATGGTAGCATACTCGTACACTTTTATCAGTTGCCAAAATGCCAATATTCCTATTAATATAACTATATAAATCATAACTGTGTTTTTGTTTTTCTAATACTACACTATAATTAAATTTGA
Organism: uncultured Bacteroidota bacterium; assembly: GCA_903840505.1. Taxonomy (GTDB): domain Bacteria; phylum Bacteroidota; class Bacteroidia; order UBA4408; family UBA4408; genus CAIMGI01. The sequence goes on along the minus strand of CAIMGI010000169.1, from coordinate 19,844 downwards.
TGATGCAAACTTTCGCCCAACATTGGGTGGTTTTTCGGAACAAGTGGTGCTTTTGACAGTGAATTAAAAAACACATACAAAAACAAACCGGCAAAGAAACAAGTTGTTCCAATTTCTGTTATTCCAATCTTAGCGTGTTCTCCAACTACACCCGGCATAACGATTAAATATACATCTAACCAGTGACCGATTAACATAATTGAGCCTATAAAAAGTATCAATCCTTTTATTCTTTTGCTATCCCTTGTCATTAAAATTAAGAAGGGACAGAAAAAGTTAATTAAAAAATTCAATACAAATATTGCCTTAAAATGATCTTGGCGAAAAGCATAATACGCAACTTCTTCAGGAAGGTTTGCATACCAAATTAGCATAAATTGAGAAAACCATAAGTAAGTCCAAAAAATACTAAATGCAAACATAAATTTACCCAAATCGTGAATGTGACTATCGTTTACGTTGGGTAAATAGCCGCTTCTTTTTAAATAAATTACCAACATTGCGATTACGGTAAGACCACTAACAAACATTCCGGCAAAAATATACCAGCCAAATAGCGTACTAAACCAGTGTGCATCAATTGACATTAAAATATCCCAAGCTGAAGTAGATGAACTAACAGCAAACAACACCAAAAATATAGCAGACAACTTTACACTCTTCTTATAATTTATTACACCTCCTACAATGTCTTCTTTTAAAGATTCTTTACGAAGCATTAGGGCAAAGTAACTCCAAATTCCGGCATATAAAACTAAACGTGCAATGTAAAAAGGCATATTCAAAAATGCGTGTTTCCCATCTAACAAACGATCGTATTCAGGTGATGCCTTATCGTAATATTCGTGGTGTGTCCAAAAGTATAAGTCGTGATGACCAACTGCAAATATTAGAATTAAAAACCCACCTGCATAAGGCAAATATGTACCCATTGCCATCAATACTCTTTTAATTTGAACGCTCCAACCAACTTCAGCAACATACTGCACAGCCAAGAAAAAAACACCCGCTAATGCAATTGCCATCACATAAAAATTACTCATCAACAAACTTCCCCAAGCCCTTAATGAATCGGTTGCAAATCCGTATACGATTGACAGTATACCAACGCCCATTAATACAAAGGAAAGGGTTTTGTTATTTTTTGTTATTACGTAGTTCATAATACTTTCTCTTTATAAATTTTTCTATTTTTTTACTGTTGTATCTGCTGGTGCTGCTTCGGTTTTTGGTCCGTTCTTAGCAATTAAATTTTCAACATACAACACTAATTTCCATCTTTCTTCTTTATCCAATTGTGATGCGTGTGATCCCATCATATTCTTTCCATAATTCATAGTATGAAACATTTTGCCTTCTGTAAGCCCGATTTTACTCCAATATGAACCGGGATTAGCAAATTTTCCATTTGCAACAATGCTTCCATTTCCATCTCCTGTTTCACCGTGACAGTGTTGACAGAATTTAACATATAAATCTTTTCCCTTTTCTACATTTTCTGCAGTATTCGCAATTGGATTGTGCAAGAATTTTCCAGCAGCTTCATACCCTTCATTTGTATTTGGATAAGGATAAATTGTATTGTTTATACCAAATGGCGAGTTTGGAATACTTCCTTGAGAGATAGTTCCCGGAACAGGTTTACGCGATGACAAACTATCACTGTAAAACTCATTTACAGAGTAGGGTTCGCTTGCCGGTCCACGATACATATCGGGCATAAATTCAACACCCGGACTTTGCGGATTTTTGTTGCACGATACTATCGAAAACACAAGACCCGCAGCCATAACCAAGGCAACTGTTTTTGATTGTATTTTTTTGTATGAAAGATTCATAATCTTATGTTGATTAACTCCTTTGTTTATTATTTTCCGTATTCTTTTACTTCTTCAGCACCGTGTTTCATTAAAACTGCCGTTACTTCTGCCTCAGTAGCTGCATCTTCAAGTTCTACTTGCATTACAAAACGATCGTCTGTCATTCTTACATCGGGAACAAATGCTGTTACTCCCGGCAATAGTTTACTTCTCAAATAAAAAGTAATTACCATTCCGTGTGCTGCACAAAGTACTGTAGATTCAAACAACACAGGCACAAATGCAGGAATGTTTTTGTAATATGAAAAATTGGGTTTACCACCAATATCCATAGGCCAATCTGAAATCATCATATACCACGTCATTAAAATAGCCAAAGACAAACCTGTAAGTCCGTAAATAAACGAACAAATAGAAATTCGTGTTCTTGCTAAACCTAACTCGGTGTCCAATCCGTGAATCGGGAAAGGGCTAAATACATTTTTAATGTTTACTCCAGTGCCACGAAGGGGTTTTATACTTTTCATCAGTACATCCTCATCGTTAAAAATGGCGAAAATTTGTTTACTCATAGCTAATTCTATATATCGCGTTAATTAGTGATGTGCTTCTTCTTTAAACTCTCGTTTTGCTTGTGAACTTGATGATTTTACAATTGTTTTTAATTCACTCATTGCGATTACAGGGAAGAACCTAGCAAACAACAAGAAGCAAGTAAAGAACAATCCGATAGAACCAATAAAAATACCTACCTCTACCCACGTTGGGTGATACGTTGACCACTCTGAAGGCAAATAGGCTCTGTGCAACGAAGTAACAATGATTACAAAACGCTCGAACCACATACCAATGTTTACAACAATGGAAAGTATAAAAGTAAAAGTGAAATTGGTACGTAATTTTTTGAACCAAAACAATTGCGGTGAAATAACGTTACACGTCATCATACTCCAATATGCCCACCAATAATAACCCGTAGCGCGATTTACAAAACAATAACTTTCGTACTCAACTCCTGAATACCAAGAGATGAAAAACTCAGTGATGTAAGCTATACCAACGATAGAACCGGTAATCATAATGATTCGGTTCATCATATCGATATGATAAGTAGTAATATAATTTTCTAAGCTTAATACTTTACGTGTGATAATGAGCAAGGTTTGAACCATTGCAAATCCTGAGAAAATAGCTCCCGCAACAAAATAAGGAGGGAAGATAGTTGTATGCCAACCCGGTACAATAGAAGTAGCAAAGTCCATTGATACAATCGTGTGAACCGAAAGTACAAGGGGTGTTGACATACCAGCCAATACCAAGGAAACCTCTTCGAAACGTTGCCAGTTTTTAGCCGAACCTACCCATCCAAAACTCAACAAACCATACCAAAATTTCATTCCCTTTGTTTTTGCTCTATCACGAACAACAGCAAAATCGGGAATAAGACCTGTATACCAAAACACTAAGGATACAGAGAAATATGTTGATACTGCAAAAGTATCCCAAACAAGCGGTGAGTTAAAATTTACCCATAAGGATCCGAATTGATTTGGTAATGGGAATAAAGTATAATCTAACCATGGACGACCAGTGTGCGTTAAAAGGAAAGATGCTGCACAAATAACGGCAAAAATTGTCATTGCCTCAGCAGCACGGTTGATGGATAATCTCCATTTTTGTCGGAACAACAATAATACTGCTGAAATTAAGGTTCCTGCGTGACCAATACCAACCCACCAAACGAAATTGGTTATATCCCAACCCCAATCAACAACGTTGTTTAATCCCCAAACGCCAATTCCTTGACCCACAGTAATACTTACACACAATACCCACCATATTAAAGCGGCTACTGAAACGCCAAAGCACCACCACCAATATTTATTGGCTTTGCCTTCAATTGGCCTACAAATGTCTTCCGTAATATCGTGAGTGGTTTTATCACCTAAAATTAACGGTTCTCTTATTGAAGCTTCGTACATAATCGTTTATTTCTGTTAATGTTTTTATTGTTATTTATGCTTCTGCTTTTTCATCTGTGTTTCGCACTTTGGTTAAATAGAACACCGATGGTTTGATGTCTAATTCTGCCAATACGTGATACATTCTTTCGTCTTCCTTAATTTTTGCAACCTTGCTTTCTGCGTCATTTACGTTTCCAAAAGTAATTGCATCAGTAGGGCAAGATTGAGCGCAAGCTGTTTGTACTTCGCCATCTTTGATTCTTCTGCCATCCTTTTTCGCATTCAATTTACCCTCTTGTATACGTTGAATACACATTGAACATTTTTCCATAACGCCTCTGGTACGAACTGTTACGTCAGGGTTTAACACCATTTTACCCAATGTGTCATTCATATTGAAATCGAATGCCGAGTTCTCGGTGAAACGGTACCAGTTAAATCTTCTTACTCTATATGGACAGTTATTCGCGCAATATTTAGTTCCTAAACAACGGTTGTATGTCATTTGGTTCAAGCCTTCATTGCTGTGCGTAGTTGCAATAACCGGACAAACAGTTTCACATGGTGCGTGATTACAGTGTTGACACATCATTGGTTGGAAAACCACTTGAGGGTTTTCGGAAGGAACCTCCATTGCTTTGTAACCAGCAATAAGTCCTAATCCTTGTTCCGATGCTTGTTCTTGATTTTTTACATCACTGGAGTAATAACGATCTATTCGTATCCAATGCATTTCACGACTTAAACGAACTTGCTCCTTACCAACTACAGCAACGTTGTTCTCTGCTTGGCAGCTTACAACACAATTTCCGCAACCGATACAAGAGTTAAGGTCGATGGACATATTCCAAAAAAGACCTGGTTTATCAAAGCCGGGATTTTCTTTTGTAGCCCACAAATCGACATCTTCTGCCAACACTTTCGTATGCTCGTGTCCATTTTTAATAGACAAATAAATTTTTTCATTACCAGCAGCAGGATTCTTTTTGTACTCTTCTAATGTTGTCTCTTGTACAATTTTTCTACCCATTATGGTGTGATGAGTTTGCGTTGCTGCCAATGCGTGTTTTCCTACCGATGCACTAACTTGTGCATTATAAGACGTATACATCATTGTACCATTTGCAATACTCACAAATTGAAATGCATTTTGCCCAACTCCATTTGCAGCTTTACCCGCTGCTGTTCTTCCGTAACCCAACGCTAAGCCAATTGTTCCATATGGTTGGCCGGGCTGAGGATAAACCGGTGCTGTTAATTTAACTCCGTTTACAGTTACTTCTACCTTATCAACATCCACTTCCTTTTCTAAGAAGGTTTCCAAACCAAGCTCTTCCATTTGCTTTGGTGACATAGTAATGTAATTATCCCAAGTAACTTTTGATATAGGATCGGGCATTTCCAATAACCAAGGATTGTTTGCCTGATTACCATTACCCATTCCAATTTTTTCGTATAATGTAATTTCAAATGCACCTGCTGTAGAACTTGCTTTGCTTATTGTTCCGGCAGCTCCCGATAAATCTTTTCCAAATGAATTGGTATTAAAACTTACTACTGCACTAGCCATTGCAACATCTTTTGCTGCGGCTGCAGTTTCTGCCTTTTTGTCTTTCGCTTCTATTCCTACCGCCTCTTTTAGCTCCTCAACCACTTTTTGTATCGGTCCTTTTTTCTCATCAACAACAACTGTTGAATCAACACCCACAACCGTTGCTGCTATAGCAGTGTCGGCTGCAGCAGCCATCATTTTTTGACTTGGTTTAGCATCCGGTGGCAATTCTATAATACCATCGTGCAAACTTTTCATCCAAAAATTCTCGAAGAACATCTCTGCACTTTGTAAAGGGAATATATTGTTTCTCCAATAATTTTTTACGTATGCTTGATAATTTGTGTTATTTCCGCTCCATTTCAACATTGTTTCTTGAAAAGAACGTGTGTTGAACAATGGGAATATGGTTGGCTGTATAAGCGCGTAATGTCCTTTTCTTGGATTTGCATCACCCCAAGACTCTAGGTAGTGATGGTCAGGACAAATAAATTGCGCCAATGATGCTGTTTCGTCTGCTCTATCGGCAAAAGAAACACTAAGGCTAACTTTTTTAAGGGCCTCAGCAAATCCCAATGATGCAGGCAATGAGTAAACAGGATTTACATTGTACATAAACAATGCTGCTACTTTACCGCCTTTCATTTCTTCAATTAATGAAACAACTTCTGCATCGTCCCCTTGTTTCGTATTATCCGGAATATCTAAATTAATAGTTGCTCCGTAGTTGTTCAGCATTGAGTTAATTGCATTCACAAACAATTGTGATGCAACATCATTTACACCGCAAACAACCAATGATTTTCCTTTATTTTCCCACAACTCTTTTGCTGCGATTGCAATCTGCTTATCCGCATCAATTGCTTTTGATGAAACTCCACTTTTACCAGCTAATTTCGAAATACTGTTGTATAAGTTAACGATTGCTACGGGAAGTTGCGATGGCTTTATACCTTCTCTTACATCGGCATTACTACCAGTAATAGACAATGTTGATTCGAATTGAAAATGGCGAGACATTTTCGCATTTTCCCTGTTAACTTTTCTGTTTTTAGAATATTGTTTTGCAAACTCAATTGGAGATACCCAATTTGCTAAAAAATCTGCTCCAAAACCAACTATTACATTCGCTTTGTCGAACATATAGGTAGGAACAGCATATGTTCCAAAACTTTCTTGATTTGCTTTAATGATTGCTGAATAAGATACAGCATCATAACTTATGTGTTTTACATTAGCGTATTTCGCAGCAAATTCTCCAACTATTTTTTTAGTAGACGGGCTCGTAATAGAAGATGTCAATACTCTTATATTACCACCTGCTTTTACAATTCCTTCCAATTTTGCACCAATTGCTTTGTCAACCGCATCCCAAGTAGTAGCAGTACCGCTGGCTGTTGGTCCGGTTAAACGAGCAGAGTCATACAAAGATAAAACGGATGCTTGTACGCGTGCATTGGTTCCGCCTTTTGTGATACTTGAATATTTATTTCCTTCTATCTTAATTGGTCGTCCTTCACGCGTTTTTACCAATACTGAACAAAAATCATTACCGTCAGAGTATGTTGAAGCATACCAGCTTGCAATACCCGGATTAATTTCTTCAGGTTTAAAAACGTAGGGAATTACATTTCTTACAGGAGTTTCGCAAGCAGCCAATGATGCTGCTGTAACCGAAAATCCTAAAAATTTAAGAAAGTCTCTTCGTGGAGTAGATGTTTGGTCTAAATTTTCCTTTGCTAAAAAATTTTCAGCAGGAACTTCCTCCGCAAACTCTTGCTGAGCAGACTTTATAAAAGAAGGAGAGTTGTTTAGGTCTTCTAATCCTTTCCAGTATCTCTTTTTGTTACTCATACCTTGGTATATTTTGAGTGTTGGATAATTTTATATATTAATAATGACATTTACCACATTCAATTCCGCCCATTTTGGAAACAGTAATCGGTTGGTTCTTGTATTTTTCTTTCAATTTTGTGTGAAGCTCTTCATAATACTTGTTGCCTTCCATCTTAACTTCCGTTTTATTGTGACAATCGATACACCAACCCATTGTTAATTTCGAAACTTGGCGAATAGTATCCATTGTTGCAACCGGACCGTGACAATTAGCACAATCTTGTTGACCCACTTTTACGTGTTGAGAGTGGTTAAAGTATGCAAAATCAGGCAGGTTGTGTACCCTAATCCATTTGATTGGTTTTGGATTTGGACCATACTTTTGAGTATTTACATCGTAATCGGCAGCTGTGTATATTTTTGCAATTTCAGTTTTGCCGGTAACAGCTCCCTCTTGTATTGATTTATGGCAATTCATACAAACGTTTACTGAAGGAACACCAGAGACTTTACCTTTTTCGACACTTGAGTGACAGTAAACACAGTTTATTCCATTTTGCCCAGCGTGAATTTTATGTGAAAAGAAGATAGGTTGTTCTGGCATATATCCTTGGTAAACACCAATTTCATACATTCCATTCCAAGCAGCACGTGAACCCCATCCTGCTAAAAACAATAAGATTACTGCAACCCATTTTTTGTGGGTACGCATCCACAATATAACACCTTTAAAACCTTCGTATTTTACTGGCTCAGGAAGTCCTGCCTTTTCTCGAACAACTTTGCCTAACGATTTTTGTACAGCTCTTAATGTAAAGAATAAAGCAAGAAGCAATAAACCAATTACCATAATCAAGGTTGTGCTTCCCTCCTCTTTTTTGGTTGAAGTACCAGCTGCTTGATCCGGTGTTGTTTCCTTTTTTGCAGGAGGATTTTGTACATATTCAAATATTGCCTTAATTTCTTCATCACTAACTGCTTGAGCAGGCATATCAACCTTTCCATTGTCGTTGAATACTTTTACAGCATAGGCATCGCCCGAATTAATAAGAGCTTTAGAGTTTTTAACCCATTTTACCAACCAAGCATCTGCCGGTTTCGGAACACGATCCATTATACCCTTTAATCCCGGACCAATTACCTTGTTATCGCCAATGCTATGACAAGAGGCACAGTTTTGTTTAAATAGCTTCTCTCCCTTCTCAGTATCGGCTGCGAATGAAAAAGTGATGCTTAAAACAAAAAGAATAACAAGTGGTAATAGCGTTGAACGCTTAGTTGGGTGTGGCTTTTGACACATATAATCCATACTGTTTTTTTCTTTAAAATCTGCCCCCTTTGTTGAAAGGCTATATTTTTTATCGGTCGCAAATTTATAAGAAAGCAAACACGATAAAGAAAAAACTTTTAGGAATTTTTAACAGTCAAACTAATTTATATTGATTCTAAATAATGAGATTTTGAAAACAAAATGACAAAACTGTGACGCAATTAATTGTTTAGTAGAAACATCGAGAAAATAAATCCCTGTTCTGTAACTTTTAAAAAGGCATTTGCGTCTTACAACTAAAACAAACAATTTTATAAAATTAAATATGAAAACGAATCATTACAAAATTACCACATTCATAAGTGTTTTTATTATTATAATAGGTATCGGTATATCGCAAGCACAGGTTGCCGAAAGAGCCTTAGAAGAGTTTAGTTCATTGAAGCTGACAAAATCGTTCGAAGTAATTATTACTCAAGGAAACTCTTGCAGTATAAGAATGGAAGGCGATGAAAAGGCTGCCGAAAAAATAAAAACAGAAGTAAAGGACAATACGTTGAAAATCACTTGTGAAGAACCTACTTTCAATTTAGATAATTTAAAAATTTATATCACCGTAAAGGATTTGAAAAGAATAGAACTTTCGGGAGCCAGTGATGTAAAAAGCACATCAATGATAACCGTTGACAAGTTAACAATTGAAGCTTCCGGTGCAGGGAATGTTACACTGCAAGTTATTGCGAATGAAGTTACTGCTGAAATAAGCGGTGCAGGAGATGTAAACTTATCAGGCACAACGAATCAGTTAAATGCAAAAGTTTCGGGAGCAGGCGATTTAAAGGCCTTTAAACTTGAAACGAAGAAAGCAATTGTAAAAACATCGGGGGCGGGTGATGCAAAAGTAAATGTAAAAGAATCCCTAACAGCCGAAATTTCGGGCAATGGAAATATTATTTACAAAGGAGAGCCTGTAGATAGGCAAGTAGAAATAAACGGATTTGGCTCGGTAAGACAATCTAATAATGAGTCGGACATAAACATAGAAACACCCTATAACAGTGAAAAGGGTGATACTACCCGATTTCGAATTGGCGGAAACAGGGTTATCATTATTGACGATAACGATACCGCAAAGTCTGTTAAAAACAAAAGAAAAAAGGGAAATGAGGTAAAAGATATATGGGGTGGTCTTGAACTTGGGGTAAACGGATTTATGAATAGTAATAATCAAGCGAGCTTACCGGCTAACTATGATTACTTGGCATTAAACTATGGTAAATCGTTTAACATAAACTTGAATATGTTTGAAAAACATTTAAAGTTATACCAAAATTACATTGCCCTAACAACTGGACTAGGCTTTGAATTTAACCGCTATATGTTTAAAGAAAACATTACACTAATACCCAATACAAAAAACCTAGAGGTTGTTTACAACAATTATGGATTTCAAAAAAACTGTTTGAAAGACAGCTATATCAACGTTCCTTTATTGCTGGAGTTTAACACCAATAAAAAAGCAAAAAAATCATTTCACTTTGCTGCGGGCGTAATTGGAGGCTACAGACTTTCAAGTAAAACCAAACAAGTTTTTGAATTGGCAGGTCGTACTATTAAAAACAAAGTAAGTGATGATTACAATTTAAACCCTTTTAAATATGGAGCTACAGTAAGAATGGGCTATGGAAAATTCAATGTTTTTGCAACTTATTCTTTGTCAACATTGTTTGAACAAAACACAATAGCGCCTCAGTTGTATCCTTTTACAGTAGGTGTTACCCTGTTGCACTTTTAAGATTGTTTTTATAGAAAAAGCAGATAAGGCAAAAGTCTTATCTGCTTTTTTATTTACTATTTGTATTTGTAAAATAATTGCTCAACTTTTCCATATCAGGATTTACGCAATCATAAAAGCGATAAAATGCCAAACTTTTGCTTACACCAAAAACAGAGCAATCAACACTTTTAAAAAAATGATTTAGGACTTCCTCAATATCATCTGCAGTATTTACGTGTTCGTACTTCATTAAAATTTGATAGTCAAGCCCATATTTTTTCTTGAACTCAAAGCCCGTAACCTGTGTCCCCATTTTCCACATAATTGTTCCTTCGTTGGGAATTGCAACCCTTAAATGACCTGATTCATTGAGTAGCATTGTTGCTTTTGCCACTACAAAGGGCAAATCCATAATGTGTTCGAAAGTTGCAATTGTAGTGATACGGTCGTATTTAATGTTTTTTACATCTTGAATATCCTTATAAACTGTACGAATATTTTTCAGTAAGGGTGAGCCTTCAAACAACTCATTAAAAGGTTCTACAATGTCATACGCTTCTTGTGTTGGTTCATATTTCAATTGATTTAAGGTTCCTGCACCAATTTCTAGTGTCGAGAACTGTTTATTGGTTCCTACTATATCTTCCGCAACTTTTTTGTGCATCCACGACTCCAATTTCTGCGACAGAGAAGTTGTTTTGTATTTCCCTTCACGGTTGCTTAAATAGTGCTGATTGTATATTTTTTGAAAGGCCTCGGGAAGTTCAATTCTTTTCTTCGGAAATTTATCTAAAATGCTTGATTTGCTCATTGCTCGATTTGTTTATTATACCTTCCCCTTATATGGTTCCATTTAATCTTATATAAGTCAATGAGCATTCCTATTCCGTGACGCAAAACGCTTACGGTTGTGCCTTCTTGACATCTTAAAACCACCGGCAAACGTTTAATATCGTAATTTCTTTTCAATGAAATATACAGCAGTTCAACATCAAAAGCAAAACCGTTTATTTTACTTAAAGTGAATAAATCATTTGCGACACTAGCCTTAAATCCTTTCATACCGCATTGTGTATCAAAATGCCCTCCGGCAACAAACCGCCCAACAATAAATGAAAAAATGTTACTTCCTACTTTCCGCAAAGCAGGTATTTCTGTAAAATAGCTCGACCCGGGCAAAGTGCGATCGCCCACCACCACATCAAACTCCTTTGTATCTAAATACTGTAGAAAACGGCTGAATGCATCAAATTCAAAAGGAATATCCACATCCGTAAAAATTCTAAACTCTCCTGTTGCCAACTGCATTCCTTTTCTTACCGCTGAACCTTTCCCTTCATTTATTGCATTGCAAAGAAAATCACAATTGTACTTTTTTGCCACTTCAGCTGTTTCTCCTGAATCTGCTGAACCATCGTCCACAATAATGATTTCAAAATCGGTTTTCAGCGACTTTAAATACTCAATGAACCCTGGCAATTGATTATTCAGCGTGCTTGCACCCTTATAAGATGGAATGATTACACTAAGATACATTGCGCATTATTTTACTTAGCATTTCGTAATATTTTTCATAGTTCCAATCAGGACCACACCACATTTCCCATTTAAATTCATAGGTCATAGATACATTCAAAAAAACAAACATAAGAAATAGAATTAAGAAGCCTGATTTTAGTAACGTTTTCCCCCACATATTTAGTATGCTGTTTATTAAATATGCTAAGGGAATTATTAGAATGCTATAATATTCAACAAAAGGACGATAGCCAAAAGCGCAACTAAAATTGTAGGCCCACCAGCTGGCACAGGTATATAAAGCCAATAAAAAGATAAGTAAAATAGGAATTGCCTGGTATTGTTTTTTAAAGGCTAAATAAAATAAACTTGCTAAACTAATTGCCATAATGGGTGTATAGGGTAGCCAACTGCAAGACGTTCCGAATAGGACTTCGAATATTTTAGGGCTTTTCCAATATAAAAACGATTCTTCACTATAGCTATACTTGTATGCAAATACAATGTACTCGTTTACCAAAGCTTTCCAATAAAGCATTTGCGGGAGAAACAAAATAAAAATGCAGATGACATATGTTATTGCATACTTATACTCTTTCATAAAAAAACGAATACGTGTTACTACATCTTTTAAGGAATAAACATTATACAATAAAAGAAACAAAATTATGAATGCGTTCGTTTGCCTTATTAAAAAAGCCATTGCGAAAAACAATGCTGCTCCTAAATTGTTTTTAAAATTAGGTGAGGCATAAAACCGATCTACAAAATAAACAAAGCCGGAAAAGCAGAAGAAGGAATATATGTGTGACGCTCCGGGCTCGACAATGGAATAAAAAAACATATTTGTACTGCCATACAAAAGTATTACTGAGAACCAAGCCGTTCTAATATTAAACCATTTACTCATCAATAAAAAAGTAAGTAGCAAACCAAAAAACAAATAAAAACTTGTAGCTATAATTATCGAGTAGGCATATAAATTGCCATAGCCACTTAAGTCCTGTTTTACTATACTATCGTATCCATAGGCAATTAAAAAAAAGGGTGATTGCAACAAGGATACTCCATACGTATACTTATTAAAGCTGGTTCCGTTATCAAAATGATAGGTATAATCTTGACGCTTTATATCTTGTTTAATAAAAAAAAAGGGCAAGTACTGATAATATCCACGCGCATCCGATCCTATAACATTCACAATTTTGCCCTTGCTGTGGTACTGTGCCGAAAGAAAAACATTAAAACAGCAAAAAACGAGACCAATAAATGCAATGCCTTTTATCTTTTTCACTTTGGTAGTTTACGGTAATAATAACGGTTGTTTTTAAAAATATACTGGTCCGATTTTTTATACACATCAACGTTTGAGGGGCGGATTAGCAATTCGTCAAAGTGGAGTTTTTTATCCTTAGCCAATTCATCGTTCCAGACGGTAATTTTTATTTTGTCATTTACTGAAGCTAACGCAAAGGTGTCTTCCAATAGCGCCCAATTGCCTATGAACATTTTTACCAAACGATGAGGGCTATTGTAGTTTGTTTTATAAACCTTTCCCGAAGCATCACACAATGCAACTTCTATGGTAGAGCGAGGGTAGAGGTCTTTTTTAAAGTCGTGCATCCAGAACGAGTATAGCAATTTACTATTTCCTATTGTCGGCATTTTTCCATCGTACAGTGAAATATAATTTCTTGAATTGCCCTGAATACATCCACTGCCCATAAATGCAGTATCACTTTTATTGTTGTTAAACGATTCGTAAACAAAGGTCCCCAACGAATCAGATAGTTGAAACCCGCCTACTATGTAAGTCTTTGTTTTAAGTAATTCTGCCTCCTTATTTTCGTACAGCACCTTGCTCAAGGAAGCTAAACCATCAATGTCTAAGGCATATACATTGTAATTTTCAGTTTCGTAAAGTAACTTACTTCCCGCAATTATTGCCTTTTCATTCATCGTTAATTGATTGACACGGGCAATCACCAAAAGGGGCTTTTGATTGGGCAGTTCTTTTAGTATACTAAACCCTCGTGAAGGCTCCAACACCAGCTCTATACTTTTATAGGTTTGGCTTAATGAAGTCCGCCCCGAAGTAACTGACATAAGAGGAAGTCCGGTTTTTAAAGAAACTGAAAAGGCATCGTTTTTTATTTCCGAAGAGCCATCGAACCAAACATTTTCCGACCCAACATGAAAATAAGGCAAGGGCAAAATTGCCTGGTATACGGAAGTGTCTAAGCTATTCATCCATCGGTTTTCCGGTAAAATGTTCGCTTTGTCTTCATACACGGGAAGTCGATTATTAAATGCATCCTGCATCCAATAAATATTTGAATATGCATCCATAGAGACTAACATCAACGAGCCAACTTGAACTGCTATTACTATCTGCCTTCTTGCATTTTTAACCAAACCATATATAGTGTAAAAAGCAAGTATATTTATCAAATAATAAAATAACCAAGCAAACCTTCCGATACCTCTGAACTGTTTAATAATACCTGCATAATCCCACACCCAATGAAGTTTTGGAAAAACAAAAGGGAAGCCAAATGAAAACAGCAAAGCAACTAAAGATGCAGCAAAAAAAAGGTTAAGCAAGTTGTTGTTACTTAACTTAAACAGCTCTCCAAAATTTCGTTTTAAGATCTTGCTAATAAACTGAACTGCAAAAATTAGCAGGGTAATTATTCCAAGCAAACCAATATAGGAAACACCTTCCCACTCTATTTGTGATGGGGTATGAAATGATTTCACAATATCTTCGTACAACATTCCAAAAGGGTAAAATATTCCATCGAAGTTTGACCTAAAAATCAAAAAGCCCCAAGGTTCCGCGGTACGATCTGTTAAGGAAAAATCAATATGGATAAACAATTCCAAAAGCATAAACGGAAAAATAAATTGAAGAAGAATGTGCTTTACGAAAAATGCGAAGTTTTTAAACGGTACTTTCTTAAAGAGTATCAACACTCCCCAAAAGGGAAACAAAAGGAACACGAAGAAAACCAAAAAATACATATGGCTTACTGCCATTAAAAAAGTAAGTGCTGCAATAAAAAGACTCTTTTTTATGGACGGACTATCATAAAACAACATCAGCAAATAGATATAGCAAGGTATGGCAAATTGATAGGCCAGTGTAAAATGTCCACCTAGTCGATGCATTTGTGGCGACAAAAAAGCAATGGCCGTTGCGCCAATGGCAGCATACCAATAAGGTAATTTTAATTTTTTAAATATCAAATTGAGAAATAGAGCTGAAAACACAATGGAGAAAAGCATCAGCAAATTCGTGATGCCGGTTACGTAGTTGGACAGATCAGCAATCGGTTGAATACATTTTATGAAATTGCTGACACCGGGCTGGCAGGTTGTAAAAAAAGCGTTCTCTCCAAACGGATAATTCATAGAGCCATCGTGAAACAGCTGTTTGTCGTACTTTACGTGATATTGTGATGTGTAATACGTAAGAAAGCCATCGCCCGATTTACTGAAATAAACTGAATTTGCGTGTAGAATTAATTTGCCGAAAAATAAGAATAAAATGCTAAGGGATAGTATTATACACAACAATGTGCCTCTATCTATTTTCATCTTTTTTATAATACCCAATTAATAGAATTATTTACAGGCAAGCTGTTCTGCCTCCATCTACCGGAACATTTATGCCATTGATATAGGCTGCCGCTGGCGATGCTAAAAAAGCAACTGCACAAGCAACTTCCGAAGGTTCGGCAAATCTGCCCGCAGGTATTTCCTTCAACATTTCTTCTTCCAATTCTTTAATTTGCTTCCCAGTTTTTTTCGATTTTGTTTCGAGTAAGGTGCTTATACGCGCAGTGTTGGTTGCACCCGGAAGCACATTGTTAACAGTAATGCCAAAAGGAGCAAGCTCAACAGAAAGTGTTTTTGCCCAGTTACCAACAGCGGCTCTAATGGTATTTGACACACCCAAACCTTTTAGCGGCTGCTTTACCGATGTGGAGATAATATTTATTATTCGACCGTATTTTTCTGCTTTCATTCCTTCCAATACAGATTGAACCAAAATGTGGTTACATACTAAATGACTCGAGAATGCTTTTGTAAACTCTTCCACCTTTGCTTGTGTTATTTCACCTCCGGGAGGTCCTCCGGTATTGTTAACCAAAATATGAACCGGTCCTTTTTGTTTTATATAACGTTCTGCTTTCAATTGAAGTTCTGCAGGGAAAAAAAAATCCGCGTGAATACAATCGTGCTTTTGCCCCATTTTAACTGGCAATTCCTTTTTTACTTGTAATAATTTCTTTTCGTCTCTTGCTACCAAGGTAACATCGGCTCCAAGCAAAGCCAACTCAATAGCAATAGCCTTTCCTATGCCTTGTGTACTTCCGCACACCATTGCGTGTTTACCAGAAAGATCAATATTCATTTGTTAAAAATTTGCTACTTGCACAAAATAAAGCATTTACAACGATTAACCCAAAATATTATTGTTTTATTAAAAAAGCAGCTCAATTGCTATTCGTTTTAAAATCCCTAATTTTACTCTCAATATATTGAATACTTGCATGGTGTAAAATAATTATAGTTGAATATCCACTAAAATGAAAGAAGAGAAAAAAGAAGAAGAGAAGAAAATTAATTATTATGCCAAATACTCAACAATGGGGCTTCAAATGGGAGCAATCATTTTTATTGGGATGTTTGGGGGTATAAAACTGGATGAAGCCTTGGGCTTTAAAAAATTTCCCGTTTTTACGATTTTATTGTCGCTTTTGGCTGTATTTGGTGCAATTTATTTGGTCATAAAGGATTTTTTGAAAAAATAATCGTTTATTTGGACGTGAAAAAAAAGCTACTCGTATTTTCTGCTGTTTTGGTTGTTTTATGTCTGCTTTGGAACTATTTTTTAGACATTCGGTGGCAATCCCCTCATTCACTATTTATTGTTTTGTACTTTTTTATCACAGCCGCCCTTGCGCATCGTATTTTGGTTAAAGCAACGGCCCAATCGCCCCAAATATTTGTAAGAACATATATGACATTAACCGGTTTGCGTTTGTTTTTAAACCTTATCGTAATTGCTGTTTACTTGGTAGCAAACAAACCTGGTGGAAAATCTTTTGTCCTAGCTTTTTTGCTCATCTATTTTTCCTTTCTGGTATTCGAAGTTATTAACACCCAGAAGGATTTAAATAAAAAATAGGCTTGGTTAAAAAATTTGACGAATATATTTTATAATATTCCTTTAAATGTATAAGTTTGCAACCGATTTTAAAAAAGCATATACATTTTCACTAAATGCCTAATAAATATAAACAATTCGGGGTCTTTTCAGCAGTTGCATTGAGCATTCTAGTTTTATTGCTGTCATTTAATGTATCCTTTGCAGAAAACACCGATTCAACACATACTGAATATCCTGAAGGAGAAACCGAATCACAAGTTAATACACACGAAGTTGCTCCGGAAAATGAGAAGTTTAATGCCGGAAAACTCATTATTGAGCACATTTCAGATGCATACGACTGGCATATTGCGGGTCATATTGCGATACCCCTTCCAGTTATTTTATATTCAGACAAAGGATTTGATATTTTTATGTCCTCTGCCTTTGAACACGGTCATGCTATATATAAAGGCAAGCAAAACTATGCCTTAAAAGAAGGGCATATAAAGGTTGTGAATGATAATGGAGAAGAAAATGAAGAAGCGACTTCTCAATTGTGGGACATTTCTATTACCAAAAATGTAGCTTCACTTTTTGTTAGCCTTGCCCTTATGTTGTGGATTTTTTTAACGGTAGCTAAAGCATATGCTCGCAACCCCGGTAAAGCACCAAAAGGATTGCAATCTTGGGTGGAACCTATGATTATATTTGTGAGAGACGATATTGCTATTTCTGCTATTGGAGAAAAAAAATACAAAAAATATTTACCCTTTTTACTTACTGCATTTTTCTTTATTTGGATAAATAATTTGATGGGATTGATTCCACTTGCACCGGGTGGGGCAAACGTTACCGGAAACATTGCCATTGCAATGACCTTGGCTATCATTGTATTTGTAATTACTGTTTTCAGTGGTAATAAAAATTACTGGAGGCACATTGTTGCTATGCCGGGTGTTCCGGTTGGTGTATTGGCATTGCTAACACCCATTGAAATAATTGGCGTGTTTTTAAAGCCATTCGTATTAATGATTCGACTTTTTGCAAACATACTTGCAGGACACATCATTGCATTGTCCTTTTTTAGTTTGATATTTATTTTTGCCGAAATGAATACAGGACTTGGGTTTGGGGTTTCTATTCTTTCGATTGCGTTTACGGTATTTATGGGAATGTTAGAATTGCTTGTTGCATTTTTACAAGCTTATGTTTTTACTTTATTAGCAGCAATGTATTTTGGTTCGGCAGTGGAGGAACATCACCACGAAGAGCATCATTGAGAATATAAATAACCTGTTGAGTTCCTCTGGCAGCGGGTTATAGATTAGAATAAATCAGGGGATTAAAATAAAACAATATGTTATCTACAATTTTATTAGAAGCGGTTCCTAACATCGGTATTGGTTACGGAATTGCTGCTTTGGGTGCTGGTTTAGCTGCAGTTGGTGCAGGACTAGGTATTGGAAGAATTGGTGGTAGCGCTGTTGAATCAATTGCTCGTCAACCCGAGGCATTGAACGACATCCGTTCCAACATGATTCTTACTGCTGCTCTTGTTGAAGGTGCTGCATTCTTTGCAATGGTAATTGGACTTCTTGTAATTTTCTTGAAGTAATCCAAAAAACGCTTACAATGCAACGATTGGTTGCATTGTAAGTTTTTAAATGAGTAATTAATAAACATAGATATACAGTAAAATGGAATTAGTTAAACCCGCATTTGGTCTTATTTTTTGGATGTGCGTATCTTTTGGAATAATTGTTTTTATTCTTAAAAAATTTGCGTGGACTCCCATTCTTACCATGATTAAAGAACGTGAAGAAAGTATTGAGAATGCATTAGGCGCTGCCGAAAAAGCACGATTAGAAATGGCTTCTTTGAAATCGAGCAACGAAAAAATTCTTGCCGAAGCGCGTTTGGAGAGAGACGTTATTTTAAAAGAAGCGCATGAAATAAAAGATTCTATTGTAAACGAAGCAAAGTCGAAAGCTACACAGGAAAGCGATAAAATTATTTCTTCTGCTCGCGAAACCATTAACAACGAAAAAATGGCCGCAATTACTGAACTTAAAAATCAGGTTGCAACGCTGTCAATAGAAATAGCTGAGAAAATATTAAAGTCTGAACTATCGAATAACGACAAGCAGAAAACATTAGTTAAAAGTATGCTTGAAGACGTTAAATTGAACTAATATGAAGGAGACGAAAGCTGCTACAAGATATGCCAAGTCTGTTTTCGACTTAGCCTTGGATAGAAATAACCTCGACAAGGTGAATGCCGATATGAAGTATATTGGAGAAGTGTGTTCTAAGAATCCTGATTTTATTAATTTACTGAACAGTCCAATCGTTAAGTCCGATAAAAAAGTAGCCATTTTTAATGCTATTTTTAAGAATAACATTTCTGAAGATTCATTGGCCTTTTTAACACTTATTGCAAAAAAAAGAAGAGAGTCTTACATAGAAGGCATCGCGAACGAATTTGGGAAGTTATATGATATACACAAAGGAATACAAAAAGCAATTGTTACTACAGCAATTGGAATTGATGACGTATTAAGAAAACAGGTTTACGAAGTGATTAAAAAAAGTTCGCAATCGGAAATTGAACTTATAGAAAAAGTAGACCCAAGCCTTATCGGGGGGGTTGTTTTACGCATTGGCGACCAACAAATTGATTCAAGTATTGTTCGAAGCATAAAAAAATTAAAGCAACGTTTTAGTGAAAACCCTTATATAAAAGAAATTTAAATTAAAAAAACAACAGAATGGCGGAAGTAAGACCAGCAGAAGTTTCTGCAATATTAAGAGAACAATTATCAGGCTTAAAATCACAAGCCGAATTGGAAGAAGTAGGAACAGTATTACAAGTGGGCGATGGTATTGCTCGTATTTACGGACTGTCCAACGTACAATCGGGAGAGCTTATTGAGTTCGAAAACGGTT
>CAIMGI010000168.1 GCA_903840505.1 uncultured Bacteroidota bacterium | reverse complement strand
TTTAAACAGTAAGAGAAGAAAAAAAATAAAATACATTCTTCGATTTTATTACTATAAATTGAGGAAGCCCAACCTACACATTTCTACTTCATTTAGCAATCTTTCCAACTTATACGAAGAGGGCTCTAAATTCAACTATGTTTTTCTAAGTCCTGTTTTTGACAGTATTTCAAAGAGTGGGTATCAAGGGGCATTCAACCATCATAATCTCGCAATTGCACTTGCAAAAACAAACCAAAATGTACTTGCACTTGGAGGGGTTCAACTCGAAAATGTTGAGAAAATAAAAGCACTCGGATTTAAAGGAATGGTGCTTTCAGGAATTATTTGGCAAAGTGAAAACAAGGTTGAAATTTTTAAAGAAATTTGCAACAAGTGTAAAACACTTTAATGCCCACAATTACAATTTGGAGTAAAATAAACAATCGTTGTTGCAGGAAACATTTCCTTAATCTGTTTTTGTTTTTCCTCGGTCATAATTATGACACGCAAATCTACAACTTTCAATTTTTTTAGTTTCTCCATTGAGTCGGGTAAATCTGTTATTTCATTACTCCACAAGTCTAAATATTCTAAATTTTCCAAGTCACCTATTTGTGGTGGGAATAATACAATTGAATTTTGATTAAGGTTAAGCTGCTTTAAATTTACCAACCGTCCAATATTGGGATGAGTGGTTGTTAATTTATTTTTAGACATAATAAGCACCTGCAACTGTTTCAAAGACTCTATTTCAGGTGGTAATTCTTCGATATTGTTTTTACTCAAATCGAGATATTGAAGATTCACAAACTTGAAAATTTCAGGAGGAAAGGTCTTTAATTTCATTTTTCGAAGACTTAACTTAATCACACTTTCAGGTTCCTTAAGCGCTTCTTCTAAACTTGTGAAAGTTTTAGTTGTGTCGAGTGATAAAGAATCGAGAAGCTGAGCATAACCAACAGTGGCACTAAATGAAAACAGCAATACGATAAGCAAACACTTGTTTTTAAATTCCTGCATATTCATTTTTGTTTTTACTCAACATAGTGGCACAAAATTCCTTATCCTTTTTTAATTGTTCTTTCAAACTTTCCAAATCGGAAAATTTTATTTCGTTTCTTACTCTATCTACAAAATAAACTGTAATTGTTTGATCGTATATAATATCATTAAACGCAAAAATGTTCGCTTCTATTGTGAGGGATTGTCCATTTATTGTGGGACGCACTCCAATATTTACCATTCCATCATACATAGCATCGAACATTTTCACTTTTACTGCATATACTCCATTTGCAGGAATAAGTTTATACCTACTCTTAACAGCAATGTTAGCTGTTGGAAAACCTATTGTTTTACCCAACTGATTACCTTTTACTACATTGCCTGATAAGGAATAATTATATCCTAAAAAACTGTTAGCTGTGACGATGTTTCCCAATAATAAGGCGTTTCTAATCTTTGTTGAACTTATCGCAATGTTATTAATATCCTGTGCAGGAATTTCTTCTACTTCAAAGCCATACAAAGGGGCTAATTCTCGTAAATTCTCTAAGGAGCCTTCCCTGTTTCTCCCAAAATGATGGTCGTAGCCAATAACTAACTTTTTAGCCCCAATTCCATTTACCAAAATATCACGAACAAACTCAAGTGACGACATTCTAGAAAATTCCTTTGTAAAATCGATAATATTAAAGTTATCTATCCCCGAAGCTGCCAACAAGTCCGTTTTTTCCTCTTCCGTATTCAATAATTTCAAATCGTTATCGTCAGGAAACAATACTAATCGTGGGTGTGGAAAAAAAGAAACCACAACTGTTTCGCCATTTATGGAAGAGGCAATTTCACGCAATCGAGCAATAATTTTCTTGTGTCCAGTATGAATCCCGTCAAAAGTTCCAATTGTAACAACCGCATTGGGTATTTTAGAAAAATTTTGTATGCTTTTAAATACTTTCAATGGGGTTTTTCTTCTAATAAAAATAGTGTATACAAATGTATGAAAATAAATAAAAAAAACCTTTGCGATTTTATTATAATAAATAGTAACTTCGCACTCGATTTTTAAAAAGTAGAACCCTAAAAGCACACAAAGATGTCAACACAAGTAGGAAAAATATCGCAGGTAATCGGACCTGTTATTGATGTTAGTTTTGATTTGGAAGGAGCAATTTTACCAAATATTTTAGATGCATTAGAGATAAAAAAAGAAAACGGGCAAATAATCGTTTTAGAGTGCCAAAAACACGTTGGTGAAAACACCGTTCGAACGATTGCAATGGATTCTACCGATGGATTAAGTCGCGGAATGAAAGTTGTTTCAACAGGAGCTCCTATCAAGATGCCAATTGGCGACCAGGTAAAGGGGCGATTATATAATGTGGTTGGTGAGGCTATCGATGGTATTGGCGAAACGTCAAAAGTTGGTGGGTATTCAATTCACCGTGACCCTCCAAAATTTGAAGATTTATCGACCGCTACAGAGGTTCTATTTACAGGTATTAAAGTAATTGACTTACTTGAACCCTATGCAAAAGGTGGAAAAATTGGTTTGTTTGGTGGAGCTGGAGTAGGTAAAACGGTATTGATTATGGAGTTGGTAAATAATATTGCCAAGGCTTATGCAGGATTATCCGTATTTGCAGGTGTTGGAGAAAGAACCCGTGAAGGAAATGACTTATTAAGAGAGTTTATTGAATCCGATGTAATAAAGTACGGTGATGAATTTAAGCACAGTATGGAAAAAGGTGGTTGGGATTTAAGTAAAGTTGATAAAAATGCATTATTGGAATCAAAAGCTACTTTGGTTTTTGGTCAAATGAATGAGCCTCCAGGAGCACGTGCTCGTGTTGCTCTTTCGGGATTAACAATGGCTGAATATTTCCGTGATGGTGATGGAGAATCAGGTGGACGTGATATACTTTTCTTTATTGATAATATATTCCGTTTTACACAAGCGGGTGCTGAAGTATCGGCTTTATTAGGACGTATGCCATCAGCAGTAGGTTACCAACCTACACTAGCAACAGAGATGGGTGCTATGCAAGAACGAATTACATCTACAAAAAGAGGATCAATTACATCTGTACAAGCAGTATATGTACCAGCGGATGACTTAACCGATCCCGCTCCGGCAACAACATTTGCCCACTTAGATGCAACAACCGTTTTGAGTCGTAAAATTGCCGAATTAGGTATTTATCCTGCAGTGGATCCATTGGATTCTACTTCACGGATTTTATCTGCTGCTGTTTTAGGTGAAGAACATTATGGCACAGCTCAACGTGTTAAAAATATTTTACAGCGTTATAAGGAATTACAAGATATTATTGCCATCCTTGGTATGGATGAACTTTCAGAAGAAGACAAGTTGATTGTACACCGTGCTAGACGTGTTCAACGTTTCTTGTCGCAACCATTCCACGTTGCAGAACAATTTACAGGATTAAAAGGTGTTCTTGTTACTATTGAAGATACAATCAAAGGGTTTAATATGATTATGGACGGAAAAGTAGATGAATACCCTGAAGCTGCATTTAACTTGGTAGGAAGTATTGAAGATGCTATAGAAAAAGGTAAAAAATTATTGGCAGAAGTAAATTAGTTGTTAGTTTTTAGTTGATGGCTATTGCAGCTATGGACTAAACACCAATGACACTAGACCTAAAATATGTATTTAGAAATAATCAGTCCGGATAAAAAACTATATAGTGGTGAAGTGAAGAGCGTAAGCCTTCCCGGTTCAGAAGGCTCTTTGGGTATTTTAAACAATCACGCTCCTCTCATTAGTAGTTTAAAAAACGGAGTTATAAAAGTAATCGACAATCAGCAAGCAAGCCATACTTTTACTATTAAAGGTGGTGTTGCGGAGGTGTTAAAAAATAAAATAATCATATTGGCAGAATAATTAAACACAATTATTTTTCAAAAAATGCCCTATAGATAATCTATAGGGCATTTTTATTACAGCATTTCAAATAAAATTTTTATTTTTATTACAGCTAATAATCAATTCTACAACAATATGTCTTTCTTTAAAACCATTTTCGGAAGCGGTGATGAAAACAAATTACCATCCATTAAATTTGGCAGATACACAGATGATGAAGTAAAGATTGAAAGCGGACTTAGCTTGTTTAAAAATCTATTTACGAAAGGTGATTATTATGACAATGTTCTTATTGAACAATATGCTTGTCAAGCTCTGAACAAAGAATGAGGCGATTTTACTATTTGAAAATAGTTTAGAATAATAATTCATTTAAGGGTTTCTACTCACTAAAAACACATTAATTGCGTTAATAGTGTGTATTTACTAATTTAAAGATTAAATTAGAGCTAAACAGAGAATGACTGAACAGTTTCCCTATTCTATTGCAAAAAAATTGAAGACTATAATTGTATGTAGTATTGGATTGCTTTTGCTTTTGAATCATTCTTTAAATGCTCAATCATTCAATAATAAAAGGCAAAAAATAATTTCTCTCGATAGGGATACTGTTCAAATTGACACATTGAGTATTTCGCCCGAAAGTGTTATAGTTCTTTACAACAACAAACTACTTTCTAGCGACTACTATGCAATTGATGCAGCAAAAAGTTTGCTCATTTGGAATCGGACGAAACTTACAAGGAATGGAATCGGGAATGACTCTGTAAGTATTTCCTATCGTGTATTTCCTTTTCTTTTTTTTGAAAAAAAATTTCATAAAAACATTCAAAAAATGGAACCTGATGAAACTGGCGTGAGAAATCCCTTTACCTATAGCTACGATAAAAAGGAGGACGATTTTTTTCAAACAGAAGGACTCAACAAAAATGGAAGTATATCCAGAGGAATTAGTTTTGGAAACAACCAAGATGTGGTTGTAAATTCAAATCTAAACCTACAATTATCTGGAAAAATAAATGAAACCATAACCATTAAGGCAGCAATTGCCGATGATAATATTCCCATACAACCACAAGGAAACACACAACAATTGCAAGAATTTGACAGAGTTTATATTCAGCTCAATGATGAGCGTTCACAACTTGTTGCAGGAGATTTTATACTTACTCGTCCAAAAAGCTATTTTCTAAATTATAATAAGAAAGCACAAGGAGGAAGCTTCTCAACAGTGGTTGATTTTAAAGAAGGAGATAAAAAAAATGTTGCAAATCCTACTATGAAAATATCCACAAGTGCTGCAGTATCGAAAGGTAAATTCTCACGAAACATAATAAAAGGTGTAGAGGGAAATCAAGGGCCCTACCGATTAAAAGGTGCAGAGAATGAACTATTCATCATTATTCTTTCAGGCAGTGAGCGCATATTTATGGATGGCGAATTGCTTGTAAGAGGACAAAACAATGACTACATCATTGACTACAACACTTCAGAAATTACTTTTACTCCTAATCGATTAGTAACAAAAGACAAAAGAATTGTAGCTGAATTTCAGTATTCAGATAAAAATTATGCACGGTCGCT
Source organism: uncultured Bacteroidota bacterium (assembly GCA_903840505.1). Classification (GTDB taxonomy): domain Bacteria; phylum Bacteroidota; class Bacteroidia; order UBA4408; family UBA4408; genus CAIMGI01. The sequence continues at coordinate 11,923 of CAIMGI010000168.1, read as the reverse complement.
TTTGCAATTCACAGATGAAGTACAATACAATAAATTAAAATTATCCTTTAATATTTATTCAGAACAAGATAACAAAAACAAACCTTTGCTTCAGGAGTTACAGGATAACCAAAAATCGTTGCTAAGAAGTATTGGCGACAGTATTGGCCAAGCTGTTAGCCCTAATATAGACACAGTAGCATTTTCCGCAAACGAAGTATTGTACGAAATAAAAGACAGTATTGTTGGAGGCATTTATTACAAAGGAGTTTATGAGTATTCCACCAATTCGGAAAAAGCAATATACCGACTGGGCTTCTCGGATGTAGGTCCATCGCAGGGAAACTACAAACAAGTAAATTCTACTGCCAACGGGAAAGTATATCAATGGTTTCCTCCGATAAATGGAATAAAACAAGGAAATTTTGAGCCTGTTTTATTGTTGGTTACTCCAAAGCAAAAACAAATGATGACGGTTGCAGCAGATTACGCCTTGTCGGAAAATACTAGATCGAGTATAGAAATTGCCTACACAAAAAACGATGTCAATACCTTTTCAAAAAAGGATAGTGAAGACGATGGCGGTGTAGGTATTAAATACACCATTGAAAATAAAATTCGCTTGAGCAGTGCTGAAAGCGAAAAAAAATGGGCCATAAAAACACAAGGGAATTATGAAATGGTGAGCAGTCACTTCTCTCCTATTGAGCGTTTCAGAGCAGTCGAATTTGAACGCGATTGGAACAGAACTTCACCTATCATAGATCACGAGCAACACATTGCAGGGGGAAAAATAACTTTAGAAGACAGCAAAACAAGTCTCATATCCTATCAATTTAATTCCTTGTTTGAAGGTAGTAAATACAATGGTGTTTTACATGGTTCCCAGCTTGCATATTCAAAAAAATCAATCAAAGCAACTGCCAATGGCAGTTTTTTAAACAGCACAGGAAAAGATTATAACAGCAAATTTTTACGTCACAAAGCAATGCTCAGTAAAACAATAAAAAAAGCCATTACCCTTGGTGTAAAAGAAGAACAGGAGCAAAGCCGTTTCATTGATAATGTTGCAGACACATTAAACTCGAACAGTTTTGATTATTGGGAGTGGCAAGGTTTTGCAACCAATGCCGATACCAGCTCAAACAAATATACTTTGAAATATGTTAACAGAACCGACTGGAACGCATCAAAAAACAGATTCAAAAAAAGCACCTTAGGGGAAAATTTCGTCTTTGAAACTGAATTAAATAAAAACTCAAACAGTCAATTTAAAACATCTGTAACATACCGAAAATTAGCTATTATAGACACTTTAATTACCGCACAAAAAGCCGACAATTCATTGATTGGTCGTGTTGAATACGATTTTAAACTGTGGAAAAATACCATTATTTCAAATACCTATTACGAAGTAGGAAGCGGATTAGAAGTAAAAAAAGAATATTCCTTTTTAGAGGTTGCAGCAGGACAAGGTTTTTATACTTGGAAGGATTATAACGAAAACAATGTGAAAGAATTAAATGAGTTTGAAATAGCTGTTTTTAAAGACCAAGCGAACTATATAAAAGTATATACACCAACCAATGAATTTGTAAAGACATACAACAATCAGTTCAATCAGTTAATAAATATATCCTTCTATAACCTGTGGAATAATAAAACAGGAATACGCAAATTCGTTTCTCGTTTAAGCAACCAAGCAACCTATTCTATCAATAGAAAAACAAACAACAATGATTTAACAGAAGCATATAATCCATTCCTAAATGCCACAAACGATAGCTTATTGGCAACACTAAACTCTTCCTTACGTAATACTTTTTACTTTAATAGATTTGGTGAAGCATTTGGATTTGAATTAAATTACCAAGATCAAGAAAACAAATCATTGCTAGTAAACGGATTTGAATCGCGCAGTAACATTGCCAAATCAATACGAACCCGTTGGAACATTACACGTAAATTTTTATTAAATGGTGAAGCAATACAAGGAGAAAAAATAAACAGCTCGCAATTTTTTAGTACACGCGATTACAATATTCTTTATTATAGTGTAGAACCGAAATTTACCTTTCAACCCAATACTGTATTCCGAGTATCACTTGCTTATATGCAAAACACAAAAGAAAATTTTACAGGTGAGATTGGCGCAAAGGCAATACTTCAAAAAATAAGCAGTGAAGTTAAATACAATGTTGTTTCAAAAGGTAGCTTGCTTGCTAAAGTAAGTTATGTACTAATTGAATACAACGGCAATGAAAACTCTCCGCTGGCTTTCGAAATGTTGGAAGGGTTAAAAATTGGGCAAAACATTCTATGGAATTTATCATACCAACGCAACCTTTCAAACAATATGCAAGTTAGCATTAACTACGATGGGCGGAAGCCAGAAAGCAGCAAAACAATTCATACAGGAGGAATACAGGTTAGGGCATTTTTCTAATTTTTCTTATTCGGGTCAATACATACTTTTCCCATAAGAATTTCAGGTTTTTTTATTGGTTCAATAGCAACATCGCCTTTTACCATTTCCACTTCACCCATTGTTTTCAATATCTCAATATTCTTTTTCTTCCTAGGCTTAGCCTTTACTTTTTTAACTGAATCAACAGGCAATGCTACGGCTTGACCAACTTTAAGGTTTTGTACAGAAGCAGTATCAATAACTTTTGGAGTAATTGCTGTATCGGCAACAACTATCTCACCTACTGTGCGCCCTTCCGGATTGGTGCAACTAAACAGTGTGGTACCGAATATCAATAACAAAGAAACAAGAAATGCTTTTCCGCTACTTAAGTGTTTTGGCAGAAGGTATAAAGGTATCTCAACACGTTCCATTTCATCCAATTGTTTGGTTTGAAAACGTCCGCATACTTTTTGATTTGAATTCGTTATCAAATATGTTTTTATGTCTTCTATTGGCATCGTGCTGAAATCGACAACCGTTTTTTGACAAAGCCCACAGAAAGACCCTTTTTCATTAGGAGTCATATTATTCCAATCCTCGTGGCAAGGCTTAGGAACAGTGATGGAGATATTTGTTTGCATAGCAGGTTATTGTTTGTTTACCTGATAGATGCATAAAAAAGAAAAAATCCATAACAGCGATTAAACTATTATGGATTTTTATGGATATTAAATATTTTATTTTATCAAAGCATCTGATGCTTTAACGTATGCTTTTTTCTTAGGTTTAATTTTATCTACAAAAATAGCATTTACTTGTTCCCCATCCCAAGTGGTACGAGTTCTAGAAATTCCATTTTCAACCACAGCTTCAACACCTGTTTTAAATTTTTTCTCCAACATCTCGTAAGTCCCATCTTCTAATTTTAAGTAAAACCCAATTACTGAACCATAATATACTTGAACTTTCCCATCGTAACAATCCGACTTATCGCCATTGCGAATACATATTATTACGTGATTATGCCAACCGTCATCGATAACATTTGAACCTCTTTCTTTAAACACCCTATGGTATTTGCTGTAACAATCAGTCCCTGCAATGCCCGTAGTATCAGCAGCTTGTGCTATTGTGCCAAACATAAAAAAACAAAATATGCTGACAAAAAATAGTTTATTAAATAGTGTTCTCATCATCTGTATTTAAAATCGAATGATAAATTTAAAAAAAAATTCTAATCAAAACAAGCAATTATTAAGATTAGTTATATTCGCAGTCCACAATTGTTATTAACAAGAAATTAACAAAAGCGTAAAATGCTCGTAAAAACATTTGGCAGTGCTGTTTATGGTGTAAATGCCACCACTATAACTGTGGAGGTAAATATTGGGACAGGAGCCAAATTTTTTTTGGTTGGCTTACCCGATAATGCTGTCAAAGAAAGTCAACAACGAATTGATGCGGCTTTAAAAAATAACGGATACCGTATTCCGGGAAAAAGAATTGTGATAAATATGGCTCCGGCCGATATTCGCAAAGAAGGGTCGGCATACGACCTTACTATGGCAATAGGAATTTTAGCTGCTTCAGAACAAATAAAAGCGGATACTATTGAACAGTATATTATTATGGGTGAACTTTCTTTGGATGGTGGATTACAACCCATAAAGGGAGCACTTCCCATTGCAATACAAGCAAAAGCAGAAGGGTTTAAAGGATTTATACTACCCAAACAAAATGCAAGAGAAGCAGCTATTGTAAGTGACTTGGATGTTTATGGAGTAGAGAATATAAAAGAGGTGATTGATTTTTTCAATGGAGATGTTCAATTGGAAAAAACAATTGTAAACACCCGTGAAGAATTTTATGCAAAACTTAATCATACAGAATTCGATTTTGCAGATGTAAAAGGGCAAGAGAATATAAAACGTGCATTGGAAATTGCTGCAGCAGGAGGACACAATGTAATATTAATTGGCCCACCAGGAGCAGGAAAAACAATGCTTGCAAAAAGATTGCCTACCATTTTGCCCCCGTTAACATTGCAAGAATCATTAGAAACAACAAAAATTCATTCGGTAGTAGGTAAAATGGGAAAGAATGCTTCGCTCATTACGATACGTCCGTTTAGGGCGCCACACCATACGATTAGTGATGTTGCTTTAGTTGGTGGGGGACAGTTTCCACAACCGGGAGAAATTTCATTGGCACACAACGGAGTATTATTTTTAGATGAATTACCTGAATTTAAACGCACAGTTTTGGAAGTTATGCGGCAACCTCTAGAAGATAGAACGATAACTATATCGCGTGCAAAATTTTCGGTTGAATACCCTGCTAGTTTTATGTTGGTAGCTTCTATGAATCCTTGTCCGTGTGGATATTATAATCATCCTGAAAAAGATTGTGTATGTGGTCCCGGAGTAGTTCAAAAATACCTCAATAAAGTATCAGGACCATTGCTCGATAGAATAGATTTACACGTTGAAGTAACCCCTGTAGCTTTCAGTGAACTAACCAAAGAACGTGTAAGCGAGAAAAGTGAAAAAGTGCGTGAGCGTGTTATAGCTGCAAGAAATATTCAAGAAAAAAGGTTTGAGAAAAATAAAGATGTTTACTGCAATGCACAAATAAATCCTAAAATGCTGCAACAAATTTGTAAAATAAATGAGGCAGGACAACAACTATTAAAAACTGCCATGGAGCGCTTAGGCCTATCGGCACGTGCTTACGATAGAATACTAAAAGTAGCACGAACCATTGCCGATTTAGATAGCAGCGAAAACATAAAAACTGAACATTTGGCAGAGGCAATACAATTTAGAAGTTTAGACAGAGATGGTTGGGCCGGATAATTACTGGGCAAAAATTACACTTTTTTACTTGATTGGTTCAATAGATACTTTTCGTACAGTTGATGTACAATGCCATCTGCCAAACCTATTTGTGGTACCATAACCTTTTCTATTTCGGCCTTTTTCAAGACAGATAATAATATTTTTGAAGCAGGAATTATTACATCTGCTCTATCCGGATTCAAGCCAAGTATTTTTATGCGTTCATCATAAGTGTATGACTCTAGAACATCGAATTGGCTTTTCAGTTTTGCAGTTGTAATCGGTTTGTTTTGCTTTCTGCCTGTCATTTTAAAAAGCTTATTAATATTACCTCCTGAACCAATTGCAATTAATGGTTTATACCCAGTTGAAATTTCTTTTATCCAGTTCTTAAAATAACTCCAATACTCTTTGTCGATTTGATTGTGAAGCATTCTAATTGTTCCGATATTGAATGACTGGGAGACAATTGATTTATTTTTTGAGAACAAGGTAATTTCTGTACTTCCTCCTCCAATATCAATATATAAATAATTGTTGGTTTTATCTAAATGCTCTTCAATATGATTCGCATAAATTATATCTGCTTCGGTTTTTCCATCAATTATCTCAATTTTTATTCCCGACTCCTTTCTAACACGATGAACAATATCATAACGGTTTTCAGCATCGCGCATTGCAGAAGTAGCACAAGCACGATAATCAATAACACCATAAACATCTATTAAGTTTTTAAATGCTTTCATTGCTATTACAAGCTTATCAGCCTTTTTTAAGGATATTCTTCCGTCTAAAAATGAATCCTCTCCTAACCTTATCGGCACACGGATTAGTTCGGACTTTTTTAATACAGTTTTGCCGTTATTATCATACACATTACAAAATAATAACCTAACAGCATTAGAGCCTATATCAATTGCGGCAAATTTCAATTCCGTTAAGTCTTTCTTGATTTAAATAAATTATTTATTGCCTCTTGAGCACGCACTTTTGTTTTGTTATTCGATTTTCGATATTCATTATTTTGCTTACTACCCAATATTCTCGCTTTCACATTGTCTGCTAAAATAGTTTCTATCATTTCGTTTAACTGTTGTTGAATATTTGTGTCATAAATTGGTACCGCAACCTCTGAACGGTGATCTAAATTTCGTGTCATCAAGTCGGCCGAAGATATAAAGTATTTTGCATTTCCGTTATTATTAAATATGAACACCCTACTATGTTCCAAAAATTTATCTACAATACTTATTGCTTCTATATTTTCACTCAATCCTTTTACACCGGCAACAAGCGAACAGATTCCCCGAACGACTAGCTTAATTTTAACTCCTTCACCGCTTGCTTCATATAATTTTTTAATCATCTCAGTATCCACTAAATTGTTCAATTTCAAAATTATGGATGCCTGCTTTTTTTGTTTTGCATTTTTTATTTCGTTGTTTATAAGTTGCACCAATCTTTTGCGCATATAAAAAGGTGAAACGAGCAAATGTTTATAGGTGCCTCTTTTCAAGTTATCTGAATAAAAAGTAAACACTTTTTGTACTTCTTCGGTAATACGGTTGTCTATTGTCAGCAGTGTATGATCCGTATAAACTCTTGCAGTATCACCATTGAAATTTCCGGTTCCAATATGCGCATATTGAACATTCTTTCCTGATTCTTTTCGAGTAATCAAAAACATTTTGGAATGAACTTTTAAACCGGGAACGCCATAAATTACATTGGCGCCTTCCTCTTGAAGCTTGTTTGACCAATATATATTAGACTCTTCATCAAACCTTGCCTGTAATTCAATAACGGCTATTACCTCTTTCCCGTTTTTTACGGCATTGATTAAAGCCTTTACAATATTTGAATTTTTGGCGAGACGATAAAGAGTAATTTTTATGCTTTGCACTTTTGGATCAATTGATGCTTCGCGCAACAAATCAACAATATGTTCATACGATTGATAAGGATAGGTGATAAGAATGTCTTTTTCTTTAATCGCTTTAAAAAAACTTGAATGTTTTGTTAAATCAGGATGTCTGTGTATTTGCGCCTTTTTATAACTCAATTCTGCCCCACCAATATTGGGGAATGAAATGAAATCTTTGAAATTATGATATCTTCCACCTGGAATAAGGTTGTCTTCCTTACCTAATTTTATTTTTTTTAAGATAAAATCAAATATATCCGGACTTATTTTCTCATCGTAAACTAAACGTACAGGTTGTCCTTTTTTGCGAGCCTTAATCCCTTTAGAAATTTTTTCTACAAAACTTTTTGATATATCATTATCAATATCGATTTCAGCATCTCTAGTAAGTTTTATATTATAAGACTCCACATAATCGTGTTCAAAATTCGGGAAAATATCTTCTAAGCAAAATCGGATTACATCATCCAAAAGGACAATGTAATTTCTATCTTGCCTTTTAGGTAACACCAAAAATCTTGAAATAACATCTGTGGGTATCTCAATTAATGCGTACTTATTTTTTTTTGATTTATTATTCCGTCCTAATTTAATAATCAAATAACAAGACTTTTCCTTTAAATAAGGAAAGTTGGAGTTATTGTCTAACATAATAGGGAAAAGCGAGGGCATCACTTTTTCTCTAAAATATTCCTTTACAAAAATACCTTGTTCAACGGTGAATTGCTTTTCATTAATAATGGAGATATTGTTTTTCCCGAGCTCTTTTAGAATGGTTTGATAAATGCGCTCGAATTTATGCTGTTGTTCAATAACAATTTTTTGTATGTTATCCAGAAGACGCACAGGATTCTCACCAATAAATTTTTCGGCACTTTTTTGGTGCTTAACAATACGTTTAAGGGTAGCAACACGCACACGAAAAAACTCGTCTCTATTGTTCGAATAAATTCCTAAGAATTTTATCCGTTCAATGAGCGGAACCGTATTGTCTTCAGCCTCTTGTAACACACGTTCATTAAAGGCCAACCAACTTAACTCTCGATTAATTAATACAATATTCTTCCTAATCATACTTCACAAAAAGCAACAACAAAATTTACAAAAATTATTTTTTGCTTTTCGTTTTAGCCTTCGCAATAGGCTTTTTTAAAGAAATTTTCACATTTCCCTTCTTTGCTTTAACAACTTTTGCTTTTGTTTTCAAAATCTTATAAAACTTTTTTGCGATATTCTTTGCAGATTCATTTGTAGTTTTCTGAATCTCCTTTGCTATCAAAGCATTGCGCTTGTTTAAAGCATCTTGAATTAACTTAATCAACGTTAATTCAAGTTCTTTACGAAGTTCTTTTTTATCCATTTTTAGTATTTTTAGTTTATAAAAATCTTAAAAATATAATTACATTATCCAGTTTGTTTAAACCTTAACAATTAATTAACTATTCGTTAGGGTGGTTTTTTGGAAAATCAAAATAAATCAATTCGTTAAGTTGGTCAAGAATGCTCTTCCATTTAGGTGCTTTTGATTGTATCCCAACAATACCCGTTGTTGGAATTTCCTCTGTAAATGATTTTGTTAAGCTATTGGCACAATCAGTAATAATTGGATTATGTCCAAATATCATAACACTTCTGCAATCTTCACTTAAACCTAAAATACAATCGATATAATCTTTCACTGAAGATTCGTACAATGATTTTTTTATGGCAATCTTGGAAAGATTATAATCAAGATTTCTTGAAAAAATCAAGGCAGTTGAAATTGCTCTAATTGCTGGGCTTGAAATTATAAGATCGGGCATAAATTTCTTTGTTTTTAATATAAAACTCATTTGATGTGCATTGTGATAACCTCGAGCGTTTAAAGGACGATCAATATCGTGAAGATTTTCGATGGACCAGTCAGATTTTGCATGGCGTATTAAGTAAAGTGTTTTCATTTACAAACTATCTGTATCTTATTGTTTGATTAAGGTAAAGAAAATATTCTATATAATCTAAAATAGTGCTATCAAGAAGCAGAACTCATGATTTACGTTGGTGCGTTTAAATTTTCTTCAAAAAGAATTTGCAGTAAACACTTTTTCGCTCATCTATTTTTATCAAAAAATGCATCTAAGCAATTTCACATTTGCAGAAAATGCAAATTAAACCTTTTCAAGGAAATATTCTCGCGCGATTATTGTTTATCGCAACCAATTTCTATTTTCGCATAAATACCCGTTTTAGCGTGTGTTTGAAAAACCTTATTTTGTTTCGTAATTAAAACTAAAGCTATGAAAAACTCTTTTCATAATATAAAAACTACAATCTGCTTTTAAAACACTACCAACGAATAATTCTTCTTCCCCTTTTGCACTAACATATATTTATTGTTGAGCAAATGCGAAGTTGTAAGTTGGAAATTAACATCCTCTATTTTTTGTTTATTAATGGAAACACCACCACCTTGTATCATTTTTCTCGCTTCACCTTTGGAAGGAAATATGGTAGTTTTGTCTGTAAGTAAATCAACCAGTGCTATTCCATCATTCAAAATTTCTATTAGTAATTTATACTGTTCAACGCCTTCAAAAACCGACAAAAAATCATCTTCCGAAAGTTTTTGCAAACTCTCGGCTGTTCCTTTTCCAAAAAGTATTTCAGATGCTTCTATAGCTGCATTGTAATCGGATTCGGAATGAACACGAATGGTAATATCCTTTGCCAATGCTTTCTGTAAAACCCTGGTATGCTTAGCTGCTGCTTGCTCTAACTCAATCGCTTCAATTTGTTCACGAGTAAAAAGGGTGAATATGCGGATGTATGTTTTTGCATCCTCATCACTTGCATTCAACCAAAATTGGTAAAATTTATAAGGCGATGTTTTATTCCTATCGAGCCAAACATTGCCACTTTCGCTTTTGCCAAACTTTGTTCCATCAGCTTTTTTAATAAGGGGTGTTGTTAATGCGAATGCTTCTCCACCTTCCTTTTTGCGTATCAACTCAGTACCTGTTACTATGTTTCCCCATTGATCGGAACCGCCCATCTGTAGCATAACACCTTTGTTCTTCCACAAATAATAAAAATCATAACCCTGTACCAATTGATAACTGAACTCAGTAAATGACATCCCGTTTTCCAATCTATTCTTCACTGAATCTTTTGCCAACATATAATTCACCGTAAGGTATTTTCCCACATCGCGGATAAATTCTAAAAACGAAAATTGCTTAAACCAATCGTAATTGTTTACTATTTGTGCAGCGTTAGCCGAAGCATTAAAATCAAGAAATTTCTCCAACTGTTTTTGCTGACAGTTCAAATTATGATTCAATGTTTCCTCACTCAATAAATTTCTTTCCAATGATTTTCCGGATGGGTCGCCTACCATACCGGTAGCACCACCAACCAAGGCTATTGGTTTGTGACCCGCTTGCTGAAAATGCAAAAGTGTCATTATTTGAACCATATTTCCCACACCCAAGGAATCGGCTGTAGGGTCAAAACCTATATAGCCAGTAACCACTCCCTTGTTCAATAATTCTTCAGTACCGGGCATTACATCGTGTAACATCCCTCTCCATTTTAATTCCTCAATAAAATTCGTTTTCATACTTTTTTATGTAAATGCAAATGTAATGAAAGATATACTATTTGCCGCTTCATAAAAACAATCGTTAATTACGTAAGCCTAATTTACTCTACGAATAATAATATTATGAATACATTTGCAATATATGATATTGGTTACGGGAGGTACGGGATTATTAGGTTCACACTTGGTTTATAAATTACTCCAAGGTGATAAGAAAGTGCGTGTACTGGTGCGCGAAAAAAGTAACAAGGAAAACATACATAAAACCATTTCATACTATTCTAATGATGCCGATGAATTGGTAAAAAAAATAGAATGGACAAATGGAGATATATTAGATATCTACTCCTTAACTGAAGCCTTGAAAGATATTACTGAAGTGTATCATTGTGCTGCAAACGTTTCCTTTTTACCCGAAGAGGCGGAAGAAATGATGCAAGGAAATGTGGAAGGAACTGCCAATGTGGTGAATGCTTGTTTAGAAAAAGGCAATGTTATTTTGTGTCATGTAAGTTCGGTAGCAGCTTTACCAAATAGCGACAAGAACTCAATCATTACAGAAAACTCACATTGGAAGGGAGCTGTTGAAACCTCTAATTATGCCATTAGTAAATATGCTGCCGAAAAAGAAGTATGGAGAGGAATTGAAGAAGGCTTACAAGCAGTAATTGTAAACCCTTCTATTATTATTGGTCCAGGTGAATGGAAAAAAAGCAGTACCAATATGATAAGCGCTTCATATAAGGGAATAAAATTTTATACCGAAGGTGTGGCAGGATTTATTGATGTACGTGATGTTGCAGAAGCAATGATGCAATTAATGAAAGACAAAAAAACAAACGAGCGTTATATTTTATCGACTGAAAATTTGAGTTTCAAATCCTTTTTTACCCTTACACATACTGCTTTTGGTAAAGCGGCACCGAGCATAAAAGTGGGTAAAGTATTGAGCGAAATAGGATGGCGATTAGAAAGGATACGTCACTTAAAACCACTTATTACAAAAGAAACAGCTAGGGCATCGCAACAAAAGAATTATTATTCCAATGATAAAATTAAAAAAGTGATGAACAGGGATTTTATTTCAATTGAAGAATCGGTAAAACATGTTTGTAGTTTATATCTAAAAGACAATGCATAATTTAAAAGTAACATTGGTTCAAACAGAATTGCATTGGGAAAATGCAGATGCT
>CAIMGI010000167.1 GCA_903840505.1 uncultured Bacteroidota bacterium | reverse complement strand
TTGCACAAAATAAATCAGCCATAAAAGGAAAAATTGTAGATAAAGTAACGGGAGAAACATTGCCGGGAGCTACAGTAAGTATAGATGGCACTACCAAAGCTGCAGCTTGTGATTTGGATGGAAATTTTTCCCTTAATGATATTGCTCCCGGAACATATAAACTCAATGTTAAATTAATTTCATATTCACCAAAAGTGATTAACGATGTAGTTGTTGTTGAAAACAAAGTGTCACTTTTAAATATATCCCTAGAGTCTTCTTCCAATGGTCTAAAAGAGGTAACAATTGAGGCAACTGCAAAAAGAGAATCTCAGAACGCTTTGCTTATTGCTCAAAAAAATGCAGTCAGTGTTTCTGATGGAATATCGGCAGAATTTATCAAAAAGTCGCCCGATAAGAATACGGGAGAAGTACTTAAGCGCGTTAGTGGTACCAGTATACAAGACAATAAATTTGTAATTGTAAGAGGACTGAGCGATCGTTATAATTTTGCAATGATTAACGGAGCACCTCTTCCTAGCACCGAACCTGATAGGAGAGCCTTCTCTTTTGATATGTTTCCATCCAATCTTATTGATAATATTACAATTATTAAAACAGCTTCGCCCGACTTACCGGGCGAATTTGCCGGAGGAGTTATACAAATTAATACACGCGATATCCCGGAAGAAAATTTTTACAGTTTTACGGATGGCTTAAGTAACAATGCTATTGCAACGCATCAAGAGTATTATACTTATAAAGGAGGAAAGACCGATTATCTTGCTATGGATGATGGTACACGTGCCTTACCAAAAGATTTCCCTACTACTTCAGCATTTCAAAAAATGAGTAAAACAGATAAATTGAAGTATAGCAAATTGATGGAGAATGATTGGCAAACATATAAAGAAAGCGCTTTTCCTTTTAATAGAAACTACCAATTTTCTATGGGCAATACTTGTAAAATATTTAAAAATGATTTTGGGAGTGTGTTTGCTTTAACCTATAACAAAAATCATAAAATTAATGAGGTGCAACGCCAAGATTATGAAGGTGCAGATACTACACGAACTTTTGCATACAACGATAAGCAATACGGAACCGATATATTAGGAGGGGCTTTATGGAATATTTCCTATAAAATAGGAGCCAACCATAAAATCGCATTTAGGAATCTTTTAAGTCTTTCTTCCGAAGACATTACTACAAAACGTACAGGTGCTTGGTTTGAAAATCAGCAATTTGTGCAAAGCAGTATAATGCAATATACGAGCAACCGAATTACCGTAAATCAATTAGGAGGAGAACACTTGTTGCCTAAAACAGGAATACGCATTAAATGGCAGGGAAATTACAGCACTACGAAACGTGATGTGCCAAACTTAAGAAGGACCTATTACAGTAAAAACTTTGTTCCAAATGATGATGCTGACACACTTTTCCTAGCCTATATACCAGGAGTTGCCTCACCTAGTTATGGCGGTAAATTTTATTCTACTATGAATGAAGAGGTGATGAGTGGTTCCACAGACGCTTCCTATCCTTTTATTTGGTTTGGTAAAAAGCAAAGTATTAAAATTGGGACATTTCAACAGCAAAAGAGTAGGGACTTTAGTGCACGGGTATTGGGTTATGTGGTGAATAATTTTGCGAAGTTTTATCAAAATGGCGGACAAGAACTTTTTAAACTTTCGGAAGATCAAATATTTGACACAGCAAATATCAATATAAACGGTTTCCGAATCGATGAAATTACAAATGGTTCCGACCACTATTTGGCATCTTCCTACTTGAATGCGAATTATTTAATGATGAGTAACAACATCGCAAAAAAATTGCATATTGATTGGGGAGCACGTTATGAAATATACAATCAAAAACTAAATAGTAAAGGTTATAGTAATGATACTATAATGATAGACACAACCTTCTTCGACTTGCTACCATCACTAAATGCAACCTATGCTATTACCGAAAAAACAAACTTGCGTTTTGCCGCTTCACGTACGGTATCACGACCTGAATTCAGAGAATTTGCGCCTTTCTCCTTCTTTGATTTTAATCTTTTTACGGCAGTTGTTGGCAATACAAAACTATCGCGTGGAACCATAAACAATTTCGATTTGCGTTTTGAGTATTATGCCGGACGTGGTCAATTGGTTGCCCTTAGTGCCTTTTACAAAAAATTTGAAAATCCTATTGAGCAAGTGCTTGCATTTAGTGGTGTTGGGTCGCGCACTCAAACATTTGCAAATGTTCCTTCGGCTGTAAACTATGGTGTGGAAGCAGAATTTCGTAAAAATTTCGATTTCATTGCAGAGTTGTTGAAATGGAAAGGCTTGGAGAATTTATCTATTTTTTCCAACGTTGCTTATATTGTATCGAAAGTAGATTTATCCACAATTGTTGCCTCTGATACTGCTTCACGACCATTGCAAGGACAATCGCCTTACTTGATTAATGCAGGTTTACAGTATTCCGGAAACAAAGGAACCAACATCAGCATTTTGTTTAATCAAATTGGAAGAAGAATTACACAAGTAGGCTCACTTGGCTACAAGGATATATATGAAAACCCACGAAAATTAGTCGATATACAAGTAAGTCAACGTGTACTGAAAAATGTAGAATTAAAAGCTGGTGTGAGCGACTTGTTGCACGAGGATGTAATTTTTTATCAGGATGTAAACAACAACGGAAAATACGATGATGTTACTGATAATAAAATGACAAGTATAAAAAGAGGCTTAACTATTTCAGGCTCTTTGACTGTTCGTTTTTAACATTACCACAACCCATAATTAATATTGTATTAAGCCAAGCATAACCAAACGTTGTGATTGGCTTAATACTTTACTAATACCCCACATCTACTTTTGGTTCATAAAAATTAAACTATTAAACTAAAAAAAATGAAAAAAATTTTACTCGCATTTTCAGCTCTGTTACTTAGTCTTACAGAAATGAATGCTGCTGTTATAACCGTTTCGGGTGATATAGCGAGCAACACAACTTGGTCAAACAATAATATTTATTTATTAACAGGATTTGTTTATGTAACAAACAATTCTACGTTAACAATTCAACCGGGAACTATTATCGAAGGCGACCAAGCAACAAAGGGCGCATTGATTATTACGCGCGGATCTAAAATACAAGCAATTGGTACAGTAAGTCAACCTATTGTTTTTACTTCCAATCAACCTGCTGGTTTTCGTTCTTACGGAGATTGGGGCGGACTTATTTTGTGTGGGTCAGCACCTGTTAATGACCCTGCAGGAGAGAGACTTATTGAAGGTGGAGTTGATGCAGTAAAAGGTTTATACGGTGGTGCGAACCCTACAGATAATTCAGGTACATTAAAATATGTGAGAATAGAATTTGCAGGGATTGCTTTCCTTCCCAACAACGAAGTAAACGGACTTACTTGCGGTGGTGTTGGTAGTGGAACAACCATAGAATATGTACAAGTGAGTTATACAGGCGATGATGCGTTTGAATGGTTTGGTGGAACAGTAAATGCAAAACACCTTATTTCTTTACGTAATTGGGATGATGATTTTGATACGGATTATGGTTATTCCGGAAAGATACAATTTGGAGTTGTATTACGCGATTCAACAATTGCGGATCAATCAGGCTCTAACGGTTTTGAATCGGATAACGATGCAAACGGTTCAACGAACTCTCCTTATACTAAGCCTATCTTTAGTAACATCAGTGTATTTGGTCCAAAAATTACTGCAAATACAACGATTAATTCAAATTATAAAAGGGCATTGCATTTACGCAGGAGTACAAAAACCTGTACTTATAATTCTGTTTTTGCAGGCTACCCTGTTGGTTTGAAAATAGAAAATGCAAATACAGCAACCAACGTTACCAATAATGAGTTGCAATTTAAAAATAACATCATTGCAGGATGTGCTATACCGCTAGATTCTTCAGCATTGAATTTTGGTATGGCTACATGGTTCAGCAGCAATGGAAATATTAAATTGCCAAACAGTACAGACTTGATGGCGGTTAGTCCTTATAATTACACAGGACCTAATTTTAGCCCAGGTAACAATTCACCAATGTCTTCTGGAGCCGATTTTTCTTCTCCTAATTTGAATGATCCATTTTTTGATGTTGTAACATATAAAGGAGCATTCAATTATACCAATTGGACAAGCTGTTGGTCATCTTACGACCCTCAATACGAACCGTATAATGGTGCTATTGATTATATAACTCAACCTTTAGTTACAGCCGGAGGCGCAACTACATTTTGTCAAGGAGGAAGTGTAACATTAACATCTACCGCTTCTGCATCCTATCTATGGTCGAATGGTGCGACTACCCAAGCCATTGTTGTTAGTACCTCGGGTTCTTATTCAGTAATTTGCACTAACACTCGTGGCTGTACAGCAACATCTGCAGCAACAACGGTAGTAGTTAATCCATTACCTACTGCAACTATAACAGCAGGTGGTCCAACTACTTTTTGTACAGGTGATAGTGTAGTATTAACGTCTAGTGTTGGGTCATCGTACCTTTGGTCGAACGGTGCAACTACACAAAGTACTGCAATTTATACTTCAGGTAATTATACTGTAACAGTTACAGATGCTAATACTTGTTCAGCTATTTCAGCAGCAACAACTGTATCTGCAAGTCAGTCACCGGTTCCTACTGTTACACCAGGCGGACCAATTGCTATTTGCCAAGGGGCATCTGTGGTGCTTACATCAAGTGTCGCGGATACTTATTTATGGTCACCTGGTGGACAAACTACTCAGAGTATTACTGTTACACAGGCGGGCAACTATCACGTAACTGCAACCAATAGCAACCCTTGTAATGGTGTAGGTGCATCTGCAGATGTAGCCATTACCGTAAATCCATTGCCTACTGCTTCCTTTACATATGGTAGTAATGGTGTAACTTATGTTTTCACCAATACTTCTACCGGAGCAACAACTTATTCTTGGGATTTTGGAGACTTCAGTAATTCGGCTGTTACAAGTCCTGTGCATAATTATGCTTCTAATGGAGTATATAAAGTGTTATTGACTGCATATACTGCGGCAAATTGTAGTGACACTGTTTCTGAATGGATTCCATTCCTAGTTGGTATTAACGAGAATAAAACAAATACCAGCATTCAAACTGCTAAATTGTATCCTAATCCGAATAAGGGAACAACTACATTGGAATTGGAAGTGAGCCAAAACAATACACAAACTTCTATCCATATTTTTGACCTAACTGGAAAAATAGTATACAATGAAATTGCAACACTAAACGAAGGTACTCAAATGATTGCCATTGATACACAGTTATACAACGCAGGTATATACTATGTGCGTGTAACTACCGACAGTGAAGTGAAAATTGTAAAAATGGTGGTTCAGAAATAAGTTTTAATTAATACCTATAATTAGGGAGCCGCTGTTTCAGCGACTCCCTAATTTGTTTTTTACAATACAATCGTCTTCACTTTTTTGTCCTGCTTCAGCCAGCCTCGCAATAAGTTATCGGCATCAGGATAATAGTCTGCCCTTTTAATGTAGGTTTTAAATTCTTCGGGCGAATTTATTTGATTGCCTCCATCCATATAACCATAACCGGCATAACGACCATTCTCTAATAATATAAGTGATTGTTCACCGGGAGCTTTTCCTTTGTCGATAATTACAAAATTGGGGAAATCAAAAAGATAACGTTAAAAATTTTACTTAGCGCGGTTGTTGTAAACTACTACAGCCTCCTCTTCCGTACAAATAGCATTACGCTTTTTAATTTGGTGGTTGAAGCATAATGATTCTTCATTTGTTAAGCCGCAATAGCGTAAACACAAACTGTAATCGTCTAACCAAGTTTCTAATTTGTTATGTGTAGCAAAGTGTATTGAATGACATTAGTGCATTTTCTGCTTGTTCGTATTCTACAATCTTAAAATTGATAATCTTTTTTTCGTCTTTGAACCAAGTAATAAGAGTGCTTTACGGCTATTGTTTTTTAAAAGAAAAATTAAATATAGGGAATTGTTGATTTTGATATTATTGACAACCGCTGGAATAATTGCTTCATTGTCTAATAAAACAGAAGTTTAATTAGTTATAATTTAAGCTGAACTCCTAAAGTAATGTTGTAATAGTAGTTATCAATAGGCAATACTCTATAATCGTCATAATTATGGTCGTAATGTAAAATAAAATTTAATTTTTTAGACATTTCAAAATACAGATTAGAATCAAATGCCCAACGTGGTTTAAAAAAATGACCATTGAGTGGAAACTGAACAAAATTTACACCAGCAAAATCAACTTTATCTCCTAATTTAAAGGCAAATTTGGCAGAGGTATTTAACCGTATTAATTCTCGTTTTATGTTTATAGGTATGTCGTTAGAGTAGGCGTAAGCAATTAAATTTGTATTCCAGTTTTCTAACTCATAAAATGCCCCAATACTTAAATAAAAATCCGATTTCTTTTTTTCTAAACAATTGATTCTGCAATTAGCGCCTAACAAGGAACGGTTTTCCATACCTAATATACCATTCCATTGAAATTGGGTAAATGCATCTAAAGCCACAACACGCGTATCTTTATCACGAAAACGAATTTGAATAAATCCATTGTTTTCAATGGATTTATTGCCATTAAAGGCTAAATCAGTTTGATTTAATAAAATAAAAAAGTAATTATTTTTTAAGAAATAATCTAACTCTGTTGTATTTGAAAATTCTAAAAAATTACTTTTTTGTTTATCACTTGCAAACGAAGCAATCACAGATGCTTTAAATTTTTTAGGAATGGTATCTGTTCCATTTTCTCTATCAACATTTAAAATTTGGGCTTGAACCGAATTGCATAATAATAAAATAATAGCTAATAATACAGCTTTAGTAAACATTCGTCTTCGTGTTTTTTAAGCGCCAATTTTAAATAACATCTTTATAACCCAATACCAAAATGCCCCTAATATAACTAAGCCAATGGCAACAGCAATAATTCCAACAACTTTAATTAGTTTAACACTGAAAAAATCTAAATCTTGATTTGTTTTACGATCATGCGTTTCATCAATTTTTGATTTTTTAATTTTTCTCATACTATTTTAAATAACAAGCTATTTTTATTTTTAATATTGAACTTAAAAATGCTCCAATAGCAGTTTCACCAAGTATTCTATCTTTTAGCGAAACGTAATTGTCGCTTGGTTTAATAAACCAACGTAATACTTGAAAGATTGAAAATACTGATGAGAAGCAAAGTATTATTGTAATTATTAGTGGAATAATTGAAAATTGATGTTTTAAATTAGTAATAAACATTAATGCATAAAATGGTATTATTATGCAATCAATAATTTGAAATATGGCATTTAAAAATGCATACGGAAATTTAAAATAAAATGTATTTATTTTAGTTTCAATGTTAAATTCATGAACTTTTTGGGTAGGTAGCGGAATAAGTTCATCATACAATTCTCTAATTAGTCCCATAATCAATTGATTTTGTAAATAATGTTTTAATTAAAATAATTACTGC
>CAIMGI010000166.1 GCA_903840505.1 uncultured Bacteroidota bacterium | reverse complement strand
CAGCAGTAGCAGGCAAATATTTAAGAGCAAATGGAAGTTATTTTATTGCAGACTCAATAAAGCCTTCTGATTTACCGGTAGGGACAAGTTTGTGGAAGAATATAAGTGGAACATTGTATCCCAATAATATAACTGATAAGATACACATTGGTGGCAATGTTAGCGTTGTGCCTAATTTGCAAATTTCGGGTACTGAAGGGGCTTGGTTTAAAGGAACCCACGGAACCGGAACATCTTGGGATGCCAATGCAGGCAGTTGGATGATTTGGTATCCAAAAAAATCCGCATTTAGAGCAGGAGCTGTTAATGGCACGCAATGGAATGATGCATTTTTAGGAGGCTATTCAGCAGCACTTGGATACAACCCAACCGCCAGTGGTGACTCGTCTATTGCTTTAGGTAATACTCCTACTGCAAGCGGTCTTGCTTCAATAGCCATTGGTTCAAAAACAAAAGCTACCGGTGTAAATTCTATGGCAATTGGTTATAGATCGGAAGCCCTAGGACTTTTTTCCTATTCATTCGGGTTTTTCTCAAAAGCAAACAACCAAGGATCGGTTGCTATAGGAGCTAATGCTGTTTCAAATGCTAACAATGCAATTGCTTTAGGGCAAAATGTAACAGCCAGTGCTTTAAATAATTTTGCAATAGGTAGTGGGTTTAATGCTGTTGCGCCACTTAACAATACTATTTCAAATTCAATAGAGTTCGGTATGAATTCTAATTTACCAACTATGCATATAAGTCCCGCTCCTGGTGTAAATGGTGTTGGAAGAGTAGGAATAGGAACAACAACTCCGTCAGCTCCTTTGACTGTTGTTGGGACAGTTAATGATACGATGGTTGGTCGATTTAATGGCTCAAATATATTTGGTACAGGTGTATTAATTAATAATACAGTAAATAGTGCGAGTGCAGTTGTTCTGAAAAGTTCAAATATGTCAGCAAACCTTGCCTACTTTCCTACTCCTGTAAATCGTTTGATGGTAGAAAACATTAATCCGGGTGGACACGTTATTATTGAAACTACACAAAAAATAAAATTAAATGCCGATACAATATCTTTCCACGGACCAAATGGCAATCCTAACAAAATGTTAATTGATAATATTGGAAGAGTTGGTATTGGAACAACTTCCCCACTAACAAAATTGCAAGTCGGTAGTTTCACTAATCCGGGTGACGAATTCATTACAATCGCTACTCAAGGTGGAAATTTGTATCGATCAGGTTTAAATATTAGGCATTTTAATAGCGGTTTAGGATGGGATTTGTTTAGCGATGAAAGAACAGGCTTTCAAGGATTCTGGATTAACCAAACTATTAATAATGTTATTTCCAATAGATTGTTTATAGATTATTATACAGGAGCTGTTGGAATTGGAACAGCCATTCCAAGTGCAAAATTGGATGTGGTTGGAGGAAATGTGAAGATCGATGCAGTGAAAGATTATAGATTCAGAACAGCAAAGGCTAAAACCATTTCTATCCCTTGCGTGGCATTTGTTGAGTCAGATCAGAATAGTGATATTTTTGATGTAGCCAGTTCAGCAACTCAATTATGGGTATGGGCCAAATCAAATGCAAATGCCGGACAAACTGTTTATATGTCGGCACCAATTTATTTGCCCGATTCAGCAACAATAACTGATTTTGAAGTAACTTTTGGTGATAATAATTCTACTTATGGTAATACTGCAGAGCTTTACCGCGCAACCGGTGGCGGAACAACCACACTAATGGCTACAGTATCAACCAGCGCTGCATTTAATGGAGGTCAAAGTGTGCAAACAACCAATTCAATTCAAAACCCATTGGTTGAAACAAACGTTTATAAATATTGGATAAGATATTCTGCTACAACATATAGCAATGCGGCAAATCTTACGGCTGTTTATGGAGCCAAAATAAAATATACAGTTACAAAAGTTGACTAATATGAAATTAATAAATAACCTTAAATACAAATTGTTTTTACTGCTATTAATAGCAAGCACTAAACTATTTGCGCAAGCCCCAACAATTACACCCTATTTAATTTCAAGTGGTGGAAATGCAGGATACGATATTGGATCTATGAACATTGCTTGGTCTGTGGGTGAGCCCTGTGTTACAACTATTCAAAATGGGTCGAATTATATTACCCAAGGTTTTCACCAACCATCGGGTAAGTTAGCAATGCACATCGATTCCATTAAGTTTGCAAATTCTCGTTGTAAGACGGCCAATAACGGTTGGGCAAAGGTTTATGCAAGTGGAGGTTCGGGCGATTTTAGTTACGAATGGTCACCTATTTCGTCTGACAAAGACTCCATTTTTGGATTGCAAGAAGGAACGTATATTGTAACCGTAACAGATGATGTTACAGCAGAGATAGTTATCGATACAGTTATCATTGAATTGGATTTTGACGGTGATTGTGACTTAATAATTTACTCAGGATTTTCTCCCAACGGTGATGGAATAAATGATAAATGGATTATTGATGGAATTGATTTATTCCCAAACAATGAGGTTTCCATTTTTAACAGATATGGAACCATTGTGTACAGTGCTCAAAAGTACGATAATGTGAAAGTGGTATTTGAAGGGAACTTTCAAAAAAACAATGAGCCACTTCCCGATGGAACGTATTTTTATATTATAGTATTAACCGACAAATTATCTAACAATACCTATAAAGGCTGGGTGGAGATAACAAAATAGTATTTTAAAAAATGAATAAAATAATAGGATATAAAATGAAAAATAAAATAGCTGTCTTCTGCTTCTTTTTGTTGGCGAGCGTTTCCTTTGCTCAACAGGATGCACAATACTCGCAATATATGTTTAACCCCTTGGTGTTAAACCCTGCCTATGCCGGAAGTCGCGAATCTATTAGTATTGTTGCATTACACCGTAATCAGTGGATTGGTATCACCGGAGCACCCAAAACAAATACTTTGAGTGTACACGCTCCACTAAAGAATCAAAAATTAGGTGTGGGTTTACACTTACTTACTGATGATATTGGCCCTAAAAGCACAGCCGGAGTATTGGGTTCCTTTGCGTATAGAATAAAATTAAAAAGTGGAAAACTATCATTTGGATTGAGAGCTGGAATATACAGCTATCGGTTTAAGTGGAATGAGATTGATTACAAAGACCCAACAGATATATATAACAGTTCATCGCAATCAAAAAAAATGGTAAGCACCTACGATTTTGGAATGTATTATTATACCAATTCATTTTATATTGGTGGAGCCATATCCCATCTCGATAAAGATAATTATACCGCAAGCAATGGTGTTAGTGGTGCAACAGCATCTTTGTCGCGCCACTTTATTGGAACCGTAGGTAAGGCTTTTCGCTTTAGCGATGCTGTAACGTTTAAACCTTCAATGGTTATTAAAACAGTTAAAAATGCTCCCGGAAGTGTTGATTTGAACGGTAGCTTTTTGTTCAGCGGTAAATTTTGGCTAGGACTAGGAGTGCGTAGCAATAATGGATTGATTTTTAATTTTGAAATTAATCCAACCAGAAAGTTGCGTTTAGGCTATGCTTACGACTACCAAATGAATAAGTTGAGAACTGTTAGCAGAGGAACTCACGAATTATTTATCGGTTTCGACTTGGATATTATAAAGGACAAAACCCTTTCACCGCGTTATTTTTAATAGTATAAAAAAAGAAGATTTTTAATTGATATGAAGCTGAAGAAAAGATTATTGTTTGCATTGCTTGTAATTATAGGTAGTACTGTTGTTGCACAAAATAAAAAAGCAAACAAATTATACAACGATTATTACTACTCAAAAGCAATTCCATTGTATTTGAAGAAGGCGAAAAAGGATAATAAAGAAGCCATTGAAAAACTTGCGAATTGCTATCGTTTAACAAACAATTACCAAGAGTCCGAAAGGTACTATGCTAAACTGTTTAAACAACAGGATGTTGCTGCGGTAAACCACCTTTACTATGGCGAAGCACTTAAGAATAACAATAAATTAGAAGAAGCAAAACAGCAATTTACCTTATACTCCAAGGAAGTTACATCCGACAAAAGAACTGAAGCATTTATTATGTCGTGCGTAATGACCAAAGTGTGGTCACAAAAACCACAGGAATTTGATGTTTCAAATGTTGGAGAACTGAATACGAAAAATGCCGATTTTTGCCCTGTTCCTTACAAAGGAGGTATAGCCTTTGTTTCGGAAAGAGAAAAAGATTTGCTCAATAATTCTACCTACGGTTGGACTGACAAGCCTTATTTAGCAATTTTTTACAGCGACTTGGTAACGAAAAAGAACAACACCTATTTTGAAGATGGGCGTTCTTTCCCAAGTCGGGTAAATACTGAATATCATAACGGTCCGGCTACTTTTAGTGCCGATTATAAAGAGATGTTTTTTACTCGTGTTGATAAGTCAGCTAAATCAAAAAAGAAAGGTCAGGAAGTTGTTTACCGCCCTAAAATATATTCTGCCAGATCTTTTGGCGCTACTACATCAGGTTGGAAAGATGTAACACTTTTGTCTTTTAACAGCGATGATTATTCTTGCGCCCATCCTGCTTTATCTACCGATGGAAAATTATTATTTTTTACTTCAGATATGCCGGGTGGATATGGAGGAAAGGATTTATACGTTTGTAAACGAGAAGGAAGTACTTGGACAAAACCTGAAAATTTAGGTTCTGAAGTGAATACAGATGCAGATGAATGCTATCCTTTTTACAGCTCTACCGGAACGCTTTATTTTTCTTCAAACGGTCATATCGGAATCGGAGGTTTAGATATATTCTCGGCTCGTAATATTGATAATACTTGGACTTCAGTTACAAATTTGCAAGCACCGATTAACTCTTCTACAGACGATTTTGGAATTATGTTTACCGATGATGACAAAAAGGGTTATTTCTCTTCAAACCGTTCAGGTGGTAAGGGCAGCGATGATATTTATCGTTTGAAATCAAAAATTGCCGATATAAAAATTACGGCTATTTCCGGTCGTATTATGAAAAATGAATTAGACCCTGCAAATAACTTTAATGTAAAATTGCTCAATCAAAAAGGAGACGTAATTCAAGAGGGAAAAACTTCAAATATAGGAGATTTCGGTTTTGAAAAACTTTCTACTGATCAAAGTTATGTCATTTTATTGGATGCCGATGAAACGGGTTTAAATACAAAGGCAAAAGCATCAAAAGTGTACGGTAAATTATATTACAATGAAGGTCAGCCGGGAGTAAATGCCCGAATTATTGTTCGAACCAAGCAAGGACTTGTAATGCGCGAAGTAGTTGCTGATGAAAAAGGCTTTTTCAAATTTGAAAAATTGAGTACCGATTTCAATACACTTAATTTAATGGAGGAAGAAAATGCATCCCTTAATGTTAAGAAGAATGTGGTGATTGTTGGTAAGGTGATGATTGGTGACGAACTTAACCAAGCAGGTGAAGGGGTTGAAGTGGTACTAAACGACCAACAAGGAAATGTAATAGGAAAAACAAAAGTTGGGGCCGATGGATTTTTCCGTTTTGAAAAATTGGCAACCGACAATAACTATATTGTAATCATTGATGAAACAGATGCTAAAATCAGTACCAGTAAAAAACACGCAGTATTGGGTAAGGTATTGGTGAATGGTATGCCCGATGACCCTACAGCAAATGTAAGTGTTACATTGGGTGGAGAAAAAGGTGCGGTGCTTAAATCAACCAAAACCGATGCCGATGGATTCTTCCGTTTTGAAAGTTTGTCAACCGATTATAACAAACTATCGCTTATTGATGAAGGAAATACTTCTCTTAACGTAAGTATTAAAGAAGGACAAGCTGCCGAAAATATTTATTACGACTTTGGTAAGTGGGATATAAAGCCCGAAGGTGCTGTGCAATTGGATAAAGTGGTTTCTATCTTAAAAAGTAATCCAAACATTGCCATTGAACTTTTTTCACATACCGATGCGCGTGATAGCGATGATAAAAATTTGATACTTTCTCAGAAACGTGCTAAAACAGCAATCGATTACATTGTTTCAAAAGGTGGTGATCCTATTCGTATTGTAGGAACCGGAATGGGTGAAACAAAAATATTAAACCGTTGTAAAAATGGTGTGACTTGTTCGGAGGATGAACACAAGCAAAATCGTAGAACGGAGATTAAGATTACCAAGCTACAAATAAAATAGTAGATGAAAAGAGGTATATTGTTTAGCATACTATTCCTTTGCTTTTTACAAAGCAACTTTGCTCAAACAATAGATACCATTAATTTTGAAATCAATGCAAGCAGGGCAGAAATTGACACCTCTAATCAATCCAATGTTTGGCAAATAGGAAAACCTTCTAAGTTACTATTTGACAGTGCTTATTCGCCATCTAAGGCAATTGTTACAGATACAATCAATTTCTACCCAAGTAATGCAAATGCCTCTTTTAAAGTTGGGTTTAATTTATTTGGCGCACATCCAATAATTAGCTTTAGACATAAATTTGATACCGATTCTGTAAAAGATGGTGGTTACATAGATGTTTCATTTGATGATGGGCAAAGTTGGGAATTGCTTACAGCACAAACAAATCACCCTGCCGATAATGGTTTTCTTGTGCCGGGAACAGGCTATGGTGTTTATACATCTAACTTTTATAATACTACCGATACCTTGTTAAATGGTCAGCCAGCATTTTCCGGACAACAAAATACCTGGCAGTATTCTACTATAGAATTTCCCTGTTTGTTATTAAAGGCCCCATTTATTTTTTGGGTGCGGTTTAACTTTGTGAGTGACTCTGTTCAGACAAATAAAGAGGGTTGGTTAATAGATAATATCATCATTGACAATACAGGCGAATGTTCCGCGGTGAACGAATTGCAAAATAATAAAATCACTGTTTCAATTAGTCCCAATCCAATTAGCAATACTTCGCTTGTGAATATTTATAATGGCGACATAAAAAATGGTGTTTTCGAAGTATATGATGTTACAGGAAAGCAGGTTCTTTGCAAGCGAAACATTGATAGCAATAGTTTCAGGATTGAAAGAAGTAATTTATCGTCCGGCTTATATTATTATACCATACAGAGCAGTGGATTGGTGATTGGTAGCGGCAAATTTTCTGTTGAGTAGTTTACTGAGTCAATTGCATTGCACATCTAATACCTAATTTTTTAGTATATTTGTTTTTAACGGTTATAAATAGACAATGTTTAATTTTAAAAACAGTTTAACAATGGCAAAAAATAACGATATAAGTTCGCTATCTATTAACCAAATAGGTACTGGAACCACCATTATCGGTGAAATTAAATCAAATGAAAATTTACGTATTGACGGTACCGTAATTGGCTCCGTTACGCTGAAAGGCAAGTTGGTGTTGGGACAAAGCGGAAACATAGAAGGTGATATTGTTTGCCAAAATGCAGATATTTCGGGAAATATTTTAGGTAACATTTCTGTTTCTGAAATTCTGACTTTGAAAAATTCGTCTAATTTAAAAGGCGATATAAGTACAAATAAATTGGCTATTGAGCCGGGTGCGAACTTCTCCGGTGCTTGCGAAATGGGTGCTGTGGTAAAAGATATTCGCGTTGATGTTATTAATGAAGACCAAATAGAGAGAACAGCATAAGTTATAAATCCCCTTTAAAAGCCTCTCAGAATTATTCCGAGAGGCTTTTTGCATTTAATGCCCTATAGATTTCTATATTTGCACCCTTATTTAAAAAAGCAGTGATATCCGTAAGCAATCTTACCGTAAGTTTTAGTGGAGTTCCTTTATACGAGGAAATTTCCTTTTTGGTAAATAGCCGCGACCGCATTGGATTAGCAGGGAAGAACGGTGCAGGAAAATCAACCTTTCTTAAAATTTTGTGCGGACTTATGCCACCCGATAGCGGTGAAATTTCCATTCAGCAAGGTGCTACTGTTGGATATTTGCCTCAGGATATGGTGCATAACCTTGGTAAAACAGTTTTTAATGAAACAGCAAGCTCCTTTGCCGAAATAAAAAACCTCGAGAAAAAAATTGATCAAGTAAATGAACAGCTTACCATTCGCACCGACTATGAGACGGATGAATATATGCAGCTCATTCATAATTTAAATGAGTACAACGAGCGTTTTATGCTTTTGGGTGGATACTCCATTGAAGCAGATATTGAAAAAATATTATTGGGACTTGGTTTCGAACGAACTGATTTTACCCGCTTAACCGATGAGTTTAGCGGAGGTTGGAGAATGCGGATTGAATTAGCAAAAATTCTTCTTCAAAAGCCCGATGTATTATTACTCGATGAGCCAACAAACCACCTCGACATAGAATCCATTCAATGGTTGGAAGATTTTTTAATCGATTATAACGGTGCTGTAATTTTGGTTTCGCACGATAAAACCTTTTTAGATAACATTACTACCCGTACCATTGAAATATCGTTAGGGAAAATATTTGATTACAGGGCCAACTATTCAAAATACGTAGTGTTGAGAAATGAGCGCAGAGAACAGCAGGAATCTGCCGCAAAAAATCAACAGAAATACATTGAGAAAACGGAAGTACTTATTGATAAGTACCGTGCAAAAGCAAGCAAGGCATCCTTTGCACAATCGCTCATAAAAAAGCTGGATAAGCTCGATATTATTGAAGTTGACGATCAAGACAATGCATCCATTCGTTTTCGTTTTCCTCCTGCGGCTTCTTCCGGAAAAGTAATTGTTGAAGCTGTTAATTTGAAAAAGCAGTACGATGAGAAAGTCATCTTCAGCAAAATAAATTTTATGATTGAGCGGCAAGAGCGAATTGCTTTTGTAGGTAAAAACGGTGAAGGAAAAACAACCTTATCGAAGTTAATTGTGGGTGCTGAAAAATTTGACGGTGAAATAAAAATCGGCCACAATGTATCCATTGGGTATTATGCGCAGAATCAAGCAGAGACCTTGAATGGAGAAAAAACGGTTTTCGAAATTATTGATGATGTGGCAGTAGGCGATATGCGTAAAAATGTGCGTAATCTACTCGGCTCCTTTCTTTTTAAGGACGATGATGTAGATAAAAAAGTAAAGGTACTTAGCGGTGGTGAAAAATCGCGTTTGGCGATGTGTAAGCTTTTGCTGCAGCCATATAACCTTTTGGTTTTGGATGAGCCAACCAACCACTTGGATATGCGCTCAAAGGATATTTTAAAACAAGCCTTATTGAATTACGATGGAACACTCATTGTTGTTTCCCACGACAGGGATTTTTTGGAAGGCTTAACAAACAAAGTATATGAGTTTAGAAACGGCAGCATAAAAGAACACATTGGCGATTTAAAGGAGTATTTAGCGGCACGCAAAATAAGTTCTTTGAATGAATTGCAAATAAAAAAGAAGGCAGTTGTAGCTGAAACACCCAAAGCTTTTGACACAAACAAACAGGACGAACAAAAAAAGCAAAAGGATTTAAAAAATATTCAACAAAAAATAAGCAAATCGGAAAAGGAAATTGACTTGCTTGAAAAGCAAATCAAAGACATTGACGATTCCTTAATGAATCCTGAAAGCTACCAAAAGGCAATGAATGATAAAACCATTTTTGCCAATTACGAAGAACTCAAAAAGAAACTGGAAGCTGAAATGAAAAACTGGGAAGTCTTGCAGATTGACTTGGAGAGGGTGTAATAGTAAAAAAGGTCACGCACAGAATGTGCGCGCCAGAATAAGTAGTGCGCTAAATTAAATTCAAATTAATTGTAAATTAGCAACAAATTTGAACAATAAACTTCCTTTATATATTATTCAATCAAATGATATACACTATGAACCTTCGCCAATTTTTCTTTCACCCTTTAAAAACCAACACATTCTCTCGCTTCTAATTTAGAAACCTTTGATTTAGCCAAAGTATTGAGTCCATTAATCCAATCGCTTAATTTTTCTTGCATTACTGTGGAGGTAATACAACTACCCCTCTAAACTTGTTCACATCTACCTCTGCTTTTTCATCTATTGCTGTTGTAATTTGACTTGCTTAATTCGAGAATTATATTACCTTTGGATAAATTGATAATGAAAAACAAATTACAAAAAGTACTCTTTGTGTGTATGCTCGCCTTATTTGGCTTGAGCAACAATGCAAATGCACAAGCGCTTCAATGGGCAAAATCGATGGGTGGTGCAGATCCCGATTATGGCGGCTCCTCCATAGCCCTTGATGGGTCCGGAAATGTTTACACAACAGGTAATTTTTTTGGAACAGCCGACTTTGACCCGGGTGCAGGCGTCTTCAATTTAACTTCGGCAGGTTACGGAGATATTTTCATTTCTAAATTAGATGCTTCCGGAAATTTTGTTTGGGCGAAAGCGATGGGTGGGATAGGTTCCAATGATGGTGGCTCCTCCATAGCCCTTGATGGTTCCGGAAATGTTTACACAACAGGTTATTTTTTTGGAACATCCGACTTTGACCCGGGTGCAGGCGTTTTCAATTTAACTTCGGCAGGTTTCGAAGATATTTTTATTTCTAAATTAGATGCTTCCGGAAATTTTGTTTGGGCTAAATCGATTGGTGGTGCATATCAAGATAATGGCTCCTCCATAGCCCTTGATGGTTCCGGAAATGTTTACACAACAGGTTATTTTTTTGGAACAGTCGACTTTGACCCGGGTGCAGGTGTTTTCAATTTAACTTCGGCAGGTAATTATGATATTTTCATTTCTAAATTAGATGCTTCCGGAAATTTTGTTTGGGCGAATGCTATGGGTGGGCCAAATTATGATTATGGCTACTCCATAGCCATTGATGGGTCCGGAAATGTTTATACCACAGGTGATTTTGATGGAACAGCCGACTTTGACCCGGGTGCAGGCGTCTTCAATTTAACTTCGGGTTACTATGATATTTTCATTTCTAAATTAGATGCTTCCGGCAATTTTGTTTGGGCTAAAGCAATGGGTGGTGCATCTTTCGATAGAGGCTCCTCCATAGCCCTTGATGGGTCCGGAAATGTTTACACAACAGGTAACTTTTCTGGAACAGCCGACTTTGACCCGGGTGCTGGCGTTTTCAATTTAACTGATGCAGGTTACGGAGATATTTTCATTTCTAAATTAGATGCTTCCGGCAATTTTGTTTGGGCTAAAGCGATGGGTTGTGCAGATCCCAATGGTGGCTCCTCCATAGCCCTTGATGGGTCCGGAAATGTTTACACAACAGGTTATTTTGTTGGAACAGTCGACTTTGACCCGGGTGCAGGTGTCTTCATAACTTCGGCAGGTTTAGAAGATATTTTTATTTCTAAATTAGATGCTTCCGGAAATTTTGTTTGGGCGAATGCGATGGGTGGTGCAGATTCCGATTATGGCTACTCCATAGCCCTTGATGGGTCCGGAAATGTTTACACAACAGGTTGTTTTTTTGGAACAGCCGACTTTGACCCGGGTGCAGGAGTCGCCAATTTAACTTCGGCAGGTAATTATGATATTTTTGTTGCCAAATATTTTCAAACTGCTATAGGAATTAATAACAACGAATACAGCAAGGATTTATTTTCAATTTATCCTAATCCATCCACAGGCAAGTTTAATATTGCATTTTCAAACCAGCAGCAGATCACAAGTGTTGAAATTTATAACTTGTTCGGAGAAAGTGTATTTCAAAAACAAAACACAAATGAAATAGACCTTTCTAGCGCTGCAAAAGGAATTTATTTTGTGAAAGTTTATGCCGGAGAGAAAATTTATACCGAAAAAATTATTGTTGAATAATATGCTTTATCTGTATAAAAAAAAGAGAAGAGGGGGGGCGAGAAATAGAATTAAAAATGGTAATAGAAGAGGGGTCAATAAAATCTGGAACTTCTGGAATTGTGCCCCGTGGAAAGTAAATTTTGAAAGAGCTGAGTAAAAATAATTATTAATCAAGAAAAACTGACACTTCGCTGTGGTCAGCAATTTCAACAGAAATGTGCTCCTGCATATTAGTAGCAAGCAACAAGCCAACTAAATTTGTTTTAACTGTAAAGCGATTGTGGTCCCTGTCAACAAGGAGAAACAGAGGTAAGGAAAATTGTGTTAGAGTAGGTTTTTTTCTATAGCACTTATTGGTGTTGTGTTTTTTTTGTTCGTGAGAGCCTCTCACTAGCGCACACATTCTTTGCGTGACCACCTATCTACTTTCCATGACAATGCTTAAACTTCTTCCCGTTACCACAAGGACAAGGATCGTTTCTTCCTACTTGTTTTTCAACGCGTATGGGTTGTGCTTTTGGTTTTTCTTGTTCGTTCGGAAGTTCTTCTCTGCCACTGCTTGTAACTTCGGTTTTTGTTGCATGTAAATTTTTTAGGTCGGCCTTTGGTGCTGCTTGTACTTCACGCACAGCTTGTTGGTTTTCGTTTGATAAATAACCTTTTTGTAAGAAAGAAATAATGTCGTTGTTTACTTCGCTCATCAAATTTTTAAACAAACCAAAGGATTCAAATTTATATACCAACAAGGGGTCTTTCTGCTCGTACACCGCATTCTGCACCGATTGCTTTAACTCATCCATCGCACGTAAATGGTCTTTCCAGGCTTCGTCAATGATAGAAAGTGTAACTCCTTTTTCAAAGGCTGTAAATACTTCACGTCCTTTCGATTCGTACGATTTTTTTAGATTGGAAAGTACTTGCAATGTTTTTATTCCATCGGTAAAAGGAATAATAATATTCTCATACATATGCGCACTGTTCTCGTATACATTTTTCACCACCGGGAAAGTTGCCTCACCCATATCGTGCGATTTTTTTATGTAGTGTGCGTATGCAGCATCAAATACCCTTTCAGCAAGTTCATTGGTTGGCAATTTCATAAAATCGCTTTCCGAAACCGGACTTTCAATCGAGAATGTTTTTATCAACTCAACTGTGAATCCTTCAAAATCTTTTTGCTCCTGTGTGCTGGTACAAATGCTTTCCGACACATCGTACAACATGTTCGAAATGTCTAATGACAAACGTTCACCGAACAATGCGTGTCTGCGTTTTTTGTACACTACCTCACGTTGCGAGTTCATCACATCATCGTATTCCAACAAACGCTTACGTGTTCCAAAATTGTTTTCTTCTACTTTTTTCTGTGCTCGTTCAATGGAGTTGGTAATCATTGAATGCTGAATTACTTCACCTTCTTCAATACCCATTCGGTCCATTAATTTTGCAATTCTATCCGATCCAAACAAACGCATTAAATCATCTTCCAGGGAAACAAAAAACTGCGATGTTCCAGGGTCACCCTGACGACCGGCACGTCCTCTTAATTGTCTGTCAACCCTTCGTGAATCGTGACGCTCGGTACCAATAATCGCTAAGCCTCCTGCTTCTTTTACGCCTGCTCCTAATTTTATATCCGTTCCCCTACCGGCCATATTGGTGGCAATGGTAACAGTCCCTGCTTGACCTGCTTCTGCAACAATTTCAGCTTCACGTTGGTGTAATTTAGATCGGAAGAGCGTCGTGTAGGGAAAGAGTG
>CAIMGI010000165.1 GCA_903840505.1 uncultured Bacteroidota bacterium | reverse complement strand
TGCAGTCCTTTTT
This sequence comes from uncultured Bacteroidota bacterium, assembly GCA_903840505.1. Classification (GTDB taxonomy): domain Bacteria; phylum Bacteroidota; class Bacteroidia; order UBA4408; family UBA4408; genus CAIMGI01. The sequence goes on along the minus strand of CAIMGI010000165.1, from coordinate 2,973 downwards.
GAGAAAAGGGCTGTTTTTTTATGCAGTTTACTCTGTTGAAAATCAATGGTAATAAGAGTTTGCCGATGTAGCTCAGTTGGCCAGAGCAGCTGATTTGTAATCAGCTGGTCGGGGGTTCGAATCCCTCCATCGGCTCGAGAATGAAGTTCTTTGAATTGAAATGTTTTAATAATTTTGGTCAGTATCAGTATGATTTTTTACAAACTGTGCGGACTTTAAGGTTATTCATACATAGCCCTGTTCACGATTAAAACTGTTGATTATGGGGAGATAGCCAAGTGGCCAACGGCAACAGACTGTAAATCTGTCCTCTTCGGAGTTCGAAGGTTCGAATCCTTCTCTCCCCACATATCTCTTTTAACTATTGTGGTAGAGGAATGAAAAAATTAAAAGCGGAAGTAGCTCATTTGGTAGAGCATCAGCCTTCCAAGCTGAGGGTAGCCGGTTCGAGCCCGGTCTTCCGCTCTTTATTAAAACTGGATAGTCATTGAGGATTGCGCTATCATTTAAAGGGCTTTTAACAATTGACCGATTAAATCAAGCTGTTGTAGCTCAGTGGTAGAGCACTTCCTTGGTAAGGAAGAGGTCGAGAGTTCGATTCTCCTCAACAGCTCAAAAGAATGAAGAAAAACTATAAATACGATAACTAAATAAAAACTAAACAACTAAAAACAACAAAATAAAATGGCAAAAGAAAATTTCGACCGATCCAAACCACACGTAAACGTTGGAACCATTGGTCACGTTGACCACGGTAAAACTACATTAACTGCAGCAATTACTGTTGTATTGGCTGAAAAAGGATTGTCTGAAGTAAGAGATTTCTCTTCTATCGATAATGCTCCTGAAGAAAAAGAAAGAGGTATTACCATTAATACTTCTCACGTAGAGTATTCTACTGCAACTCGTCACTATGCACACGTTGACTGTCCGGGTCACGCGGATTATGTTAAGAACATGGTTACGGGTGCGGCTCAAATGGATGGTGCAATACTTGTTGTTGCAGCTACTGATGGACCAATGCCACAAACACGTGAACATATCCTTTTGGCACGTCAGGTTGGTGTGCCTAAAATTGTTGTATTTATGAATAAAGTGGATATGGTTGACGATTTAGAGTTGTTGGATTTAGTTGAAATGGAAATTCGTGAATTATTATCTTTCTATAAATTTGATGGTGACAATACACCTATCATCAGAGGTTCAGCATTGGGTGGTTTGAATAAAGACGCAAAATGGATGGACAAAATTATGGAGCTTATGGATGCTGTTGATTCATACATTCCATTGCCGGTTCGTGAGGTTGATAAAGCATTCTTAATGCCAGTTGAAGACGTTTTCTCTATTACAGGTCGTGGTACTGTTGCTACCGGTAAAATTGAAACAGGTGTTATTAAAGTTGGTGAAGAGGTTGAAATCATCGGAATGCAAGAGACTAAATTAAAGTCTGTTGTTACTGGTGTTGAAATGTTCCGTAAATTATTGGATCGTGGTGAGGCTGGAGATAATGCAGGATTATTGTTGCGTGGTATTGACAAAGAAGCTATCCGTAGAGGTATGGTTATCGTTAAGCCGGGTACAATTACTCCGCATACTGATTTCAAAGCTGAGATTTATGTATTGAAAAAAGAAGAAGGTGGACGTCACACTCCATTCCATAACAAATACCGTCCTCAATTCTACTTACGTACAACTGACGTAACAGGAGAAATTGAATTACCTGAAGGACGCGAAATGGTTATGCCTGGTGACAACGTTACCATTACTGTAAAATTAATTGTTCCGGTTGCTATGGACAAAGGTTTACGTTTCGCTATCCGTGAAGGTGGTAGAACTGTAGGTGCTGGTCAAGTAACTGAAATAATAAAATAAATAAATTATTAGGAGATAGATGATGTCTTTCCTTTAAACGAAAGACATCATCTTGCCCTAATTAATGAACGGGCGTAGTTCAAGGGTAGAATGTCGGTCTCCAAAACCGCTGATGGGAGTTCGAATCTCTCCGCCCGTGCAGAATTAAAGCGCAGAAGCAGGGTTGAGGATAGAAAGAAACGGGTAGAGTAGAGTGCAGTGTAACTTTAAAAAGTTGAAAATATGAGTAAAATAGTAGATTACTTTGATGAAATGAAAGACGAATTGGTGCACAAGGTATCTTGGCCAACTTGGTCTGAATTACAAGGCAGCTCAATTGTTGTAATGATTGCATCTGTAATAATAGCTGTAATAGTATTGGCAATGGACTCTAGTTTTAGAGTAATAATGGAAAATATATACAAGTTAACAAACTAATTTTGTTACAAATGAGTGAAAAGGTAAAAGTTGAGCAAGTAAAGAAATGGTATGTTATTAGGGCCATAAGTGGTAAGGAGAAGAAGGTAAAGCAATACATTGAAGTTGAAATTGGACGTTTGGGAATGAATAATCTTGTTTCTCAAGTGTTGATTCCAACTGAAAAAGTGTATCAATTAAAAAATGGAAAAAAGATAACCAAGGAAAGAAGTTTTTTTCCTGGTTACATAATGATAGAAGCAGCGTTGGTAGGGGAGATTACGCACGCAATTAAAAACATTACTGGCGTAATAGGTTTTTTAGGGGATAAAGGCGGTGTGCCGGTACCTCTTAGATTAGCAGAAGTAAACAGAATATTAGGAAAAGTGGATGAGCTTGCTGAAAGTGATGCAGAATTAAGCGTTTCTTTCATTGTAGGTGAGGCAGTTAAAGTAATAGATGGACCATTCAATACATTCAGTGGGGTAATTGAGGAAATCAATGAAGAGAAGAAGAAGTTGAAAGTAATGGTTAAGATATTCGGAAGGAAAACTCCTCTCGAATTGGGCTATATGCAGGTAGAGAAAGAATAAGGTAATTATAAATAATAGAAACTTGATGTTGTTACATTGCTTCCACAATTAAACAATTAAAGAGTCAAAATAAATAAAAAATGGCAAAAGAAGTAACAGGGTTCGTTAAATT
>CAIMGI010000164.1 GCA_903840505.1 uncultured Bacteroidota bacterium | reverse complement strand
TTTCTTTATGATATAACATATGCATATTTGCTTGAATAGGAGACACCCAAGGATCCATTTTTTCTTTTATGTTACCCGGAAGAAATCCTAAATCTTCGTTTGATACAGTTGGTCTTGTTATTATTATACGATCTACCTCACGATAGAAAAAACATTCGAGTGCTATTTGTGTTGCTAAAAGTGTTTTACCGGAGCCAGCTTTTCCAACAAAAACTGAAATATCATCACGGAGTGCATCCGCTTTTATTCTCTTTTGTTCCTCATTAAGAGTAAGTTGAAATTGTATTTTATTTTTAATCGTTTTTCTTCCTTTTTTTATACCCGACGCATTAAGACTTGAAATCGCTTCTTCACTCAACAAATTTTCATTGTTGTTGGTTTCCTCGTTATGTTCAGAACTCATAATGGCTCCTATAATAATTTAGAAAGGGTGTCTCCCATTGATTTTACGTCAGCTTCGATTTTGGAAAATATGTTATCCAATTTCTCAACTTTATGGGTCCATTCAAAACCTACAATAGCGATAAATTCCGATCCTTTTCGTATCGGATAAACCACCGCTGATTTAGACCCTCTCTGTGAAAAAAATGCTTTTGTAATTAAGTCCTCTATATTATCTACAACAGGATATACCGCCTTATGATTTACTACATCTTCAACGAAGTTTGAGTAAAGAGACATCGGTAAATTTTGATATTGCTTAAACTCCGTACTAACCCCTTCTTCGAGTGACTCGAATGAGGTTGAGAGTTTGGTCATAGATTTGCCTGTTTTGTATTTACCACCGTTGTGTCTTTGAAGAATGAATGCACGCTGACAATTATATTCTTCTAACAGTTGGTCTAATATGGTTTGGATAAGTTTGGAATGAGAAATCTCTCGGTCAATCTTTTTTTGTTTGTATTCACCGTATTTGTATTTTAGGAACCAGGAAAGGAAAACACCTAGAAGTGTGGCCATACTGGATACCGCCAATTTTATTATGTCAATATATTGAATTTGAGTTTCCATTTGTAATAAATAGCAAAGTCAAAATAAAAAAGGGTGACAAATGCCACCCTTATGAAAATTTATTTTTATGTCAATTTAATTCACATAAACTAAATTACCGTCTTTTATTTTGAACTCACCACGTGGGTTGTATGACTCAGCAGCAGGTGCTGCACCACCGGATTTTTGAAGAACAGGAACAACATTTATGAATATAGTTGCGACTGTATAAATAGTCAATACACCTTTAACTGCACCTATCAATCCTTGAGCAGCAAGAACAATTGGCGCTAATCCAGGTATAAACATGGCAGCAATAGCAGGACCGTTGGGTGTTACAGATTTAACAGCAACTTCTATTACTTCTGAAAGTAATCCGCCAATTACTACGAAAGCAAAAATACCAGGACCACCCATCAACTTAACGGCCTCGGAAAACTTTTTAAGTAATTCTTTACCAACTAAACCTGCAACAATTTGAGCAACTTTTGCCAATGGGATAAAAATTGCCTGCAATATCTTTATACCCCATTCAACTACACCCTTCAAGAAAGGATTTTTTATCGCACCTTCAAGGTGAGCAAATCCACCACCTTCCATAAGGAATGCACGGGCATCAGAACTTCTGAATAATTCTTTTATTACATCAACATTTGAAAGTATATTATTTCTTTCTTTAATAAGATTTAATTTCATTCTATTGAAAGATTCCATCGTCTTTAAGTCTTCCAAACCATCTTCTGCCTTTGCAGCATCAACTTTAACATCTTCTGTTGGAGCAACACTACCGGCAATCATATCCTTTTCCCAAGTTGGTTTTGCAATCCATTTGTCAAAAAATGTTTTTGTTACATAAGTAACCGAATCATTTAATTCCTTTACTTCTTTAGCGAAAGCATTTTTGTCTGTGATTTTACTACCCAAATCTTTTGCCGCATCGGTAACTTTGGCAGAAGCACCTTTTGCCTTTTCTGCAAATGAATTAAATGCCTTTGTCAATCCATCTTTACATGCAGAAGCAACTTCTGTTACAAGTTCGGTAAACTCACCCCAAACTGCCTTGACCTTACCCCAACCACCTGCAAGAACTTCTTTTGCTTTATCGCCCAAACCTTTTAGACCATCCCATATGTCACCAAAAAATCCTTCGGACAATACAGAATCACCGTCTTTGGATTCAACTATTGTTTTTACACTTTTATCCAATTTCTTTATTACGGACTCACTCAATGTTTTTGTTTTTGTCTTTGAAAACAAAATACGCATTGCAGCCGATTCATTCTTTGTAAATACATCGGATTCCAACAATGAATTGATTGCAGATTCATCAAGTGTTGTAAATTTAATAGTGTTTGAGTTAATTTTTTGTGCCATTCTCTTTTCTGACATTACCTCGTTCATAAGGTATTTCAAAGAGTTTAGTTGTTTACGACTGTTTGCCATAGTGACTCCATAATACTTCAAAATTATTGATATAGTTTTACAATAAATATGTTATGAAAACAAAAAACCCTACATAATAATGTAGGGTTTTATTTTATTATTTATTTTTTAATTTACTTTTTAACAATTCTGT
>CAIMGI010000163.1 GCA_903840505.1 uncultured Bacteroidota bacterium | reverse complement strand
AATGTGAAGGACAGGTGTTTAAAACGTTTTTTGCATCAGCGCAGTTATTTGACCCAAAACAGAGTTTAGAATTAATACACAAGAATAGGGATATAGAGCTTACTTTGAAGCGTAATAAAATCAAATACTTCAATATTGTACAGTTTTCGGCACACGGTTTTTACGATACAGGAATTAAAACGCAATTAGATTATACTGGAATGGTAAAAAGACGAGGAAATAAAGACATTGAAATATTTCGTCCAGATTCAATTGTTAGGACAGGACTTCAAGCAGATTTATTTATTTCAACCAATTGCCAAACATTTAATCACTTATTTATTGATACAATTAAAAACTACAAAGGGGTTTCAAATTACATTGCCACGGTTAATAGCCCATATATTGGAAATTCCGACAAAACAGACCCCACTTCTTCGCCCGAAACAGACCCCACTTCTTCGGAGTAAACTGACCCCAGTTTTCCGGAGCAAATTGACCCCAGCAAATTTGGTATAATCATACAGTTTTAGCATTTGATTTTTTATGTATTCAATTGTGTAACATTTACACAACTGTAAACTTAAAAAATCATGGCGAATAAACAAACAAGTATGAGTAACGTAAGACAAATTATTAAACTCTATTCACAGGCAATAGGGAAGAAAAAAATAGCATTAAGGCTTGGGATATCCAAGAATACTGTTAAGCATTACATCGATGTATTTGAGACGCTCAAGACCACGAGTGATGCTCTTATGAAGCTCACAGACTTTGAGTTAAACAAAGTTTTTAATCCCCCACAACCAACGTTTATAACAGGTAAATTAAATCAACTTATTACTTTTTTTCCTGTTATGGAAAAGCAATTAAGAAAGCGTGGTATGACAGTTGGCAAGCAATTTCAAGAGTACAAAAGACTCCACACTGAAGGATATGAGGCTACCCAATTTTATCATTACTATAATCAATGGTGCAAGAAAGTTAATCCATCAATGCACATGGAACACAAGGTTGGTGATAAGATGTATGTTGATTATGCCGGTGTTACTTGGCCTTATGTACATACCGATACCGGGGAGATAAAGGATGCACAAGTTTTTGTTGCTATACTTGGCTGGAGTCAGTATGCCTATGTGGAAGCGATGAAGAATCAAACACTGGAAGAGTTTATTGCTGCGTGTGAAAATGCCATGCATTATTTTAAAGGTGTTCCATTAGCTCTTGTTCCTGATAACTTAAAATCGGCTGTGATAAAAGCAAGTAAGCATGAGCCTACCTTGAATGAAAATTTTAAATCCTTTGCCGACCATTATGGTATTGCTATTCTTCCAGCCCGCTCTCGTAGTCCACAAGACAAGGCTCATGTAGAGAATATGGTCAAGTTATCCTATAACCGTATTTACACCAATATGAATGAAAAAGATATTAAACCTTTAACAGAATTAAATACTGAAATATGGAAACACCTATCCGTTCATAATGATACTATCCTTACCGGAAAGCAATGTTCGCGCAGGGATCAGTTGATGTTAGAACTACCTGCACTTAGCCCGTTGCCAGAAAAAAGATATGAGATGAGAAAAATAAAACAAGTAACGGTGATGAAAAATGGACATATCTATCTTTCCGAAGATCAACACTATTACAGCGTTCCCTACGAGTTAATCGGTAAGAAGTTAAAGCTGCAATACTCACGTTCGCAGGTAGATTTGTACAATCAATATGAACTCGTAGCAACTCATAAAAGAATAAGGAGTCCGCACAATTACAGTACAGAGCCTTCACATATGCCACCACAGCACCGATATGTAACAGAGTGGAGTCCAACCTTCTTTATAGAAAAAGCGAAGGCCATAGACCCTGTAGTAGAATATTATGTTAGCCAGGTACTTGCTAAAAAACAACATCCCGAACAAGCTTATAAATCGTGTCAAGGTATTTTATCTTTTGCCATACGAGTTGGAAACACCAGACTTATCAAGGCTTGTAAGCGTGCGCAAGAGATCGGTTATTATAATTATAAAATCATCGAAGATATTTTAACAAAAAATTTAGATCGGTATGATGAAGACTTGGAACCTACACCTATGCCTACCCACGATAACATCAGAGGAGGAAATTATTATCAGTAATTAACCCAAAATCAATAACTAAAACCAAAAAAAGATGAATGAAATTTTAAGCAAAATGAGGCAAATGAGGCTTCTGGGAATGGCAAGAGCCTACAATCTTACGATGGAATCTGGCAAGAACGATAAGTTTACACCCGATGAAATGATAACCGATTTAATAGAATCAGAATGGGATGACCGTTACAACCGAAAGTTGGAACGCTCTGTCGCGCAAGCACACTTTCGTTACAAATCAAGTGTCGAAGAAATAAGCTTTGACAATAATCGAGTAGATAAAAATCAAGTACTTCGATTGGCAGACTGTGAGTTTATTAAACGTAAAGAAAATATTATCGTAACCGGAAGTACGGGTATCGGTAAAAGCTTTATTGCATATGCAATAGGCCATCAGGCTTGCTCGTTAGGATACAAGGTTCTTTATCAGCATAGCACTAAACTGTTTGGGAGAATGAAAATAGCTAAAACAGATGGTTCATATATGAAGGAGTTGGCAAAAATAGAAAGGCAACAACTATTGTTAATCGATGACTTTGGAATTCAACCATTGGATGCACAAAGTCGTTCTGTCCTAATGGAAATCATTGAAGACCGACACGGAAAATCCTCCACCATTATTACATCACAAGTGCCTGTAAGTAAGTGGCACGAGATTATTGGTGAGCAAACAATAGCAGATGCTATCCTTGATAGAATCGTACATGATGCTCACAGAATAGAGATGAAAGGCGAATCGTTAAGAAGAAAAATACAACCAAAAAAGTATGATGAAGTAAACTTTGATAAATTAAAAAATTAACTTAGCAGAATAATGCAAAAAACAACGAGTGATTATATTAAAAAATGCAGTTCAAAATGAGGGGTCTCTTTACAGCGGAAAAGAGGGGTCTGTTTGCTCGGAATATCCAGCCTATCATTTTCCGATAGATTGTAATAATTAGCTCTTCTACCTATTGCTTCACCACCGTGTCGCGATATGGCTGATTCAATGCTCGTAGCCCTTCCATCGTGCAATAAAAAATAATCTCCTCCCTGCGAACTGGGAGCAAGTCCTAAACCCCACAGTGGGGCTGTTCGCCACTCATAGGTTTTTGCACTGCCTTCAGTATATCCATCGTCCAAACCGCTTCCCATATCGTGTAACAATAAATCGGTGTATGGGTGAAACTCTTTGTTTGATAATCCGGCAATAGGGGAGTAGCCTGTTTTCAATGTTTGTTTGTGGCAGCCATCACATCCAATTTGTTTGAAAACAGCTTCGCCTTGTCTTACTTCAACATCGTCCTGCTTTCGTTGAATGGGTGTTTTTAAAGTTTGCAAATAAAATACTACATCATTTACCGTATTGGTTGCAATTTCAGGATCTATATCTTTCAAGGAATACGCATCTAAGGTGTTATATACCGAGGTAATTCCTATGTCCTGATTATACGCAGTTACTGTTTGCTGCAACAAATTATACACAGCATCTTTTTTTCCAAAACGACAAATGTATTTTCCGTTTTGTGTAATGGCATTGTTGTTAGGTGTAATGTAAGAAGGGATAGAATTCCAATTGGGTATACCCGAAATGCCATCTCCATCAGCATCGTAAGGGTCAGCCATTGCAAGGATGTCTGCATCCGAAACCAATTCTAAAAAGCCCAAACCGGTGGTAATGGGTGGAGTGAGTTTACTGGAACTTGCTCCCGATGGAATTTGTTCGGGCGCATAGCCGGGTAAAGCCCTGTTTTGTAATAGTGGTCCACCCAAGTGTAAAAACTGATTTCCCGTACTATCGTTTTGTCCGAAACGAGTAAGCGTTGTAGTAGGGTGTCCTTTTCCGTCTCCTATATGGCAGCTTCCGCAAGAGGAAGCAACAAATACAGGACCCAATCCCGTTTCGGCCGTAAATATTTGATCGTTGAAAGCTACATCACCTCTTAAATGTTGCATTGATTGTCCTGAACTGAGTCCAGTTATAGGACCATCCAAAAGCTCATCGTCCTTTGGTGCAGGAGGCAATATTTTTTGGCAAGAAACAATGCCAACAAAGAATGTAAGCATGATGGAAAGGGCAAGTAATTGATTCTT
>CAIMGI010000162.1 GCA_903840505.1 uncultured Bacteroidota bacterium | reverse complement strand
ATTCTGTTTGGGTAACTGGAATACGTTCGGAACAATCGGTAAGTAGAACAGATATGGAAGAATTAGAGTGGGATGAGGGGAATAAAATCATTAAGTATCATCCATTATTGAATTGGAGTTTCGAACAAATAAAAGCATATATCCACCAACACAATATCCCTTATAATACATTGCACGATAAAGGATTTGTTAGTATAGGTTGCGCTCCCTGTACAAGAGCAATAAAAGAGGGTGAGGATTTTAGAGCAGGAAGATGGTGGTGGGAAGATACAAGTAAAAAGGAATGTGGTTTACATCAGTCAAAATAAAATATGGATAAATATCGTTTAGATTATTTAGAGCAATTAGAATCGGAAGCAATTTATATTATGCGTGAAGTTGCTGCGCAATTTGAAAAGCCCGCTTTGTTGTTTTCCGGTGGAAAAGATTCTATCACCTTGGTAAGACTTGCTGAAAAGGCATTTCGTCCGGGTAAATTCCCTTTCCCATTGGTGCATATTGATACCGGACATAATTTTCCGGAAGCAATTAAATACCGGGATAATTATGTAAAAAGTATAGGTGAAACACTTATAGTTAGATATGTTGAAGATACAATCAAAGCAAAAAAGTTGACTGAGCCAAAAGGCAAATTCGCCAGTAGAAATGGACTTCAAACATATACCTTGTTGGATACGATTGAGGAATTTAAATTTGATGCTTGTATTGGTGGAGCGAGAAGAGATGAGGAAAAGGCAAGGGCGAAAGAACGTATTTTTTCTGTTCGCGATGAGTTTGGGCAGTGGGACCCAAAGCGTCAACGCCCCGAGTTGTGGAACATTTACAATGGTAAAATTCATAAAGGAGAAAATGTAAGGGTGTTTCCTATTAGTAATTGGACTGAGCTGGATGTGTGGAATTATATACAAAAGGAAAATATTCCATTGCCTGAAATATATTTTGCACACGATAGAAAATGTGTTGTTACGAAGGAAAATCAATTGGTTGCTGTGTCCGATTTTATTCAAATAGATGAAAGCGATACAGTTGTAACAAAAAGAGTAAGGTATCGTACAGTTGGCGATATGACCTGCACGGCAGCTGTTGAGTCGGATGCTTCAACGATAGATGACATTGTGAAAGAAATAAAAATTTCACGCATCAGCGAAAGAGGTGAAACGCGTATTGATGATAAAGTATCGGAAGCCGCAATGGAGGATAGAAAAAAGGGTGGTTATTTTTAAGAAAAAAATTAAAATGGATATACTTAAATTTATTACGGCAGGTAGTGTTGATGATGGTAAAAGCACCTTGATTGGCAGATTATTGTACGATAGCAAATCAATCTTGGCCGATCAAATGGAAGCCATTGAAAAGCAAAGTAAAAATGTTGCCGAAGGAGAAATTGATTTAGCCATACTCACAGATGGCTTACGAGCTGAGCGTGAACAAGGAATTACAATTGATGTTGCGTATAAATATTTTTCTACCGATAAACGAAAATTTATTATTGCCGATACACCGGGACATATTCAGTACACACGCAATATGGTTACGGGAGCTTCAAATTCCGATTTGGCAATTATACTCATAGATGCCCGTAAAGGTGTTTCTGAACAAACACGCAGGCATTCCATTATCACATCTTTACTTAAAATTCCTTATGTGTTAGTTGCAATAAACAAAATGGATTTGGTGAATTTTTCAAAAGAAGTATATGATAATATTGTTGAAGAGTATAAAACAGTTCAGCAGCAATTGGATTTAAAACAAATTTTATTTGTTCCTATATCGGCATTGGCAGGAGATAACATAGTTGAGAAATCGGATAAAATGCCTTGGTATACAGGTGAACCTTTATTGCATATTTTAGAAAATGTGCCTGTAAATTCAGATGTTAACATTACGCACGGTCGATTTCCCGTACAGTGGGTAATTCGGCCTCAAACGGAAGAGTTGCATGATTACCGAGGCTATGCCGGACGTATTACAAGCTGAGTATTTAAAAAAGGCGATGTGGTTACAATTGCTCCAACCGGTTTATCGACTACGATCAAAGCAATTGAAACAAATAATAAGGAAGTAGAGGAGGCTTTTTCACCGCAAAGTGTGGTAATTCATTTAACGGATGATATAGATGTAAGCAGGGGAGATACAATTGTAAACAAAGAAAATCCTCCGTTTGTTACGCAAGATATTGAAATGATTCTTTGCTGGATGGATACTAAACCATTGGAGGTTGGCTCAAAATATATCATTCAGCATTATGCACGACAAACAAGATGTGTTATAAAGGAAATAGAATTTAAGTTGAATGTGAATACTTTTGAAAAGGAACAAAATGTTCAATCCATCCAATTAAACGATGTATGTAAAGTCACAATAAAAACTGCTACACCTATGGTAGTAGATTCTTACGCAAAATTGCGCACCAATGGTGGAGCAATATTAATAGATGAAACAAGTTATGTTACGGTTGGTGCTTGTATTATTCAATAGTTAATTGAAACAATTTTTTTTTACAAAAAGATTGTTTTTTTATTGTCCGTTAACTAAATAAATTGGAACACGTTTTTTTTTAAATGATGAAAAATATGCCTGTAACATATTGATTTTGTTGGTGTAGGTTTTTTTTTATTTTTATAAGTTAAGGATTTGTTAAGGATATTTAACGGTCGAATTTTTGAAGTTCAAATTTAAAACCTTAACTTGGTCTAATAATTGGTATTAAACCTCTTAAATTTTAATAAAATGAATCTAAAAAACGTATTACTTTCTGTACTTGCAGTATCTGCTTTTCAGATTGCGACTGCCCAACATCAAGATCACAAACATTATAGAGACTTACCTTTAAATTTATTGGTGGGTTTTGATGAAAAAGCGGCTATTCAAAAAATGGATGAGAAAAAAATTCCTGCGTCAGACAGACCCGGATATATGCGCTATTTAAAAAATGCATACGTTATTCAACAGCATCCCGACTATAAATTTGGTGTTGATAAACCTAGCAATAAAAGGAACGGTGGTCCAACAATACAAGGTAATCCCGAGTGTAATAACATGAGTTTTGAGGATACAAATTTTGTTGGTTGGGTTGGCCAAACAGGTACTGGACCAGCTGCTCCTGTTTGGGGTGGAGGTATAATGAATACAATGAATGCGGATGAATTCAACCCTACTTCACGCCAAACAATGTTAACTACCCCTCCGGGAAATAGAGATCCGGCTAATGGTGCATTGGTTGGTTGGGATTCAGTTGCAATTAACCCTGTAACATTAAAGTCAGACATTCCTTATTTATGCCCATCCGGTGGAGGTGTTTCGGTTCGTTTAGGAAATGCTGTTAATGGAGCTGAGGTTGAAAAAATTTCTTATTCTTTATTGGTTACACCATCAAATACTGGATTTACATTTCTTTACGCTGTGGTTTTAGAGAATCCTGCAGGGCATCCAACCGTTGCTCAACCTTATTTGAGAATAACTGTTAAGGATGCTCAAGGGCAACCTGCAGGTGGTCCTTGTGGAATATATTCAGTAACAGGAGATTCTGCTGCTTTTGATACAGCCTTTGTTCAATCACAAGGAGGTGCAATTGTTTACAAAAAATGGACTTTGGGCGGTGTCGATTTGTCTGTTTACGTTGGTCAAACAATTACATTGGAGTTCCAAACAGGAGATTGTGATTACGGAGGCCATTTTGGCTATTCTTATATTGACGCAAGTTGTTTTAACCTACAAGGGGATGTTGTAAAAACTTTATGTCCAGGTGACACATCTGCATTGTTGGTTGGTACTCCCGGATTTGATAATTATCAATGGAAAGACCCTGATGGAAATAATATTCCTGCTCCTAGAGGTACTAATGATTCTTTACTATTATCACGGCCAATTGAAAATACAGAATATACTTTGGTGTTAACTTCTACAGCAGGCTGTTCTTCAACCGTTAAAATTAAAATACCTCCTTATCCTCAAGATACCTTAGAAATAACAACTACTTTTTGTGACGGTGATACTGCAACAGTGCTTCATGCGCCAAAAGGGTTAAGTGGATATCAATGGAATATGAATGAAATAGCCTTGAGCGGTCAAACGGCAGACACAATGGAAATTTTCGATATCACAAAAATGAAGGATTATACAGTTACTTTCTTGGTCAATGGTTGTCCAAGAAAAGCGAGAACTATAACCCGTAAGATTACTGACGAGTTATTTAATCCTAAAGCATTGACAAATATATTTACGCCTAATGGGGATTCAAAAAACGATCGCTTTTACCCTTACAATCATTTATTGATTACCCAAAAGCAAATTGACTATTATGCTGAAGCGTTTAGTGTGAAAATATTTGATAGATGGGGGAATGTGGTTTATGAAACGAGCGCTAGTTATATAGACGGTTGGAATGGTAAAAACAAAAATGGAAAAGATATGCCTGATGGCGTTTATTATTGGATGTCAGATTATAAGCCTCGCTGTCCGATTGACGCAACATTGGTTGAACATAAAGGTTTTGTTCATTTAGTGAGATAAACTATAGTTAGCCGATAAAGTAGAAATCGCCCCACAAATTGTGGGGCGATTTTTTTATAACACAATTCTTACTTGTTTTTTCCATTGAAACCGAAAGAGGTTCCAAAGCGTATTCCATCTTTTCCAGGAATAACGTATATATTAACAGGAATATTTAATTTGCCCGACTTAAATGATTTTCCAGCAGCCAATACAAATGAGCTGTTTAAGTAAGTGCGACCTCTGCTATCTAACCTTGTTATGAAGACTGGTTCAGGTTTATTATAAGGATTTCTTTGATTCCATTCTTCGGATAGTTGCCAGTCGTTGTTTGAATCATAATAGCCCTTCGCTTTTTTAACAAGACTAAATGATGGCCCAAAGGCAAGCTCCCAGCCACTTTTGTTCGACCTTATTCCGTGCATAAACGTAAACGAAGGAATAAAAAGCCCTTGATCTAATCCTGTTACCATTGGAATGAATTCGAATAATGCTTGTATATTAGCACTATTCAAATATTGTTTTTCAAATTGATAACCAAATTGAAACATAACTGGTACACCTCCATATCCACCTTGTGTAGTAGGAGATTGAAGTATTTTTGCGGTAGTTCCTGTAAATACAGTTGCTCCCATTCTTGGTCCATCCAAACGTAGACGGTTTTTTGAAGGGTTGTTAACAGCATTATCGAAACTGTTTTTTATCGTTAAGGAAGCAACTGTTGCTTCTTGATTAGGCAATGAAAACATTTGGTTAATCGTAACTGATATCATAGACTGTATTTCTTTCTGCAAGTTTAAAAATTCTGTTACCTGAGACTTTTCAATTGTTTCAGTTTTTACATCTATAAGCCTAAGTGAAACAACTATCTTTTCTCCCAATAGTTCAACATTTCCTGTGAACATTTTTTCTGAATTAATAATCTTGCCAATTTCCACAAGGCATATTTTACCATAGCAATTATTTATTGTAAGCTTGTTTTTTTCTACCACATTCGCAACATCGTATTTGTCCATTACTTCAAATTGTTGAAGTTTATCTAATTCTATTCTAACAAGATTTCCCATTTGTACCGGATCCATTGTAAGACCTTTGGTGTCAATATTTAGTACAGTTAGTCGTGGTTTTGAACCTGCATTTTTTTCTTGTGCAAAAGAATTAGCGCAAAATGTTACAGTTACCATAAGTATCAAGGATAAGATAAAGGTGTTTGTTTTTGTTTTCATTTGTTTTGTTTTTGGTTTATTTATTTGATTAATTATTTTTTCTAATTCGATAGGATACTCCAGCAGATGCAAAATAAGGGTAACCTAAACCCGCTTCAAGGTTAAGGGATACTGATTCGTTGAGGTAGTAACGTGAGCCTATCAATCCCTGCAGTTGGTATTTTGCAAAATCAAACTCTTCACTATCATAAGTAAATCCTGCAGCTAAACAGGAATAGATATTTATTGAAGGCTTATTGATCCAATTAACCAACAAACGAACACGAGCATTTGCATAATTTTTTCCATAATAATGTGCTTCTGTACGATTACGGTAGTTTTCGAACTCTTGGTACATAAAGCCCAAGCCAATCAAAGTGCGCTTTGACAGATGACGATCTACATTTATATTATAGCCCCAATAATCTGGGATGTCATAGTGTACCGTTTGTGAAATAGATTTTGCATTAATTCCCCAGCCCCCGGTTATGATTAAATCATTTTTTTTGTTTTGAGCATCAACCCAATTTATTGTAAAAAAGAGAATTATAGGAAGAAGTGTTTTTTTCATTGTTTTATTATTGATGAAGCAAAAGTAGTTCGGCTTAAACTATTACTAAAACGGATAAATGCAAGCCTATTTATTTTTTTTGCAGGATTTGCAATTTTGAAAATAAAACAGTGAAAAAAGTGTGGTATTTGCATTTTTTGCAACTGCAATTTGCATTAGGTGCATTTTTTACTTAATTTGTATGCACAATTATTATTTAATCATTAATTTTTACTGCTTATGGCAAATAATTCGAATAAGAACGGAATTCAAATGCGGTTTATTGAACACCTAAAAAAGGTAGCCCCTTCAAATATATCATTGGTCGATGAAATTGCCGACTTGCTTAAAGTAAGTAATGACAGTGCTTATAGGAGAATAAGGGGAGAGACGGCACTTAGTATTGATGAAACATTAGAATTGTGTCGACATTTTAAAATACCCTTGGATGTAATATCTGCTAGTTCACAAGACACTGTTACTTTTAGTTATAAATCATTAGGGAAGGATGATATGGATTTGGATCTCTATTTTAAGGGCATTGAAAAGGATCTTGAAATGGTTAACTCCTTTAAAGAAAAACATATTTATTTTGCTGCAGAGGATATACCTGTGTTCCATCATTTTTACTCAGACAGCCTAGGGGCTTTTAAATTTTATTATTGGAAAAAATCTATTCTGAATGACCCGGCATTGGATGGAGAGAAATTTGATAAAAACTTTTTACACAAAGAAACAAAGGCGATTTCAAAAAAAATATTTGAAGAGTATACTAAGGTTTCTTCTACTGAAGTGTGGACTGAAGATACGTTTTTGAGCACCTTAAGGCAATTGACTTTTTATTGGGAATCGGGAGAGTTTAAACAAAAGCAGGATGCCTTGGATGTTTGCAGCGATTTTCATCAAATGCTCAATCATCTTGAGAAGCAGGCTGAGTTAGGTTTGAAATTTTTACCGGGTCAAAAACCGGCATCCAATCAGGAAACAAATTTTAATCTATATGTTAGTGAATTGATGATAGGGAACAATACAGTACTTGTTGCTACCGAAGGAATAAGGTTAGCAAGATTGTCTTTCAATACCTTTAATTCCCTTTCTACTACCAATAAAAATTACTATGACGTGAACGAAGGCTGGATGAAAAACCTTATCAAAAAGTCTGTATTAATAAGCGGAGTCTCTGAAAAACAGCGCTTTCAGTTTTTCAAAAAAATGCACGATGCAATTAATAAGGTAGAGCAAAGCATCGAAAATGAATAATAACTGCCAAAAAAGCAGATTTTTATTACTTCAATTGCCAAAAAACAGATCGATATGTGTCACATTTACCTAAATTGTTCAGGTAAATGCAGTGGCACAAACATTGACATAGTGTAGAAAACAAAAATTAATAACAATGGGAAAAATTATAGGAATTGACTTAGGAACAACCAACTCTTGCGTATCTGTAATGGAAGGTAATGAGCCGGTTGTAATAGCGAACAGTGAGGGTAAAAGAACTACCCCTTCAATAGTAGCTTTTGTAGATGGTGGTGAACGTAAAGTAGGAGATCCTGCTAAACGTCAGGCCATTACTAATCCAACAAAAACAATTTTCTCTGTAAAGCGATTTATAGGAGAAACATTCGATAAAGTTTCGAAAGAAATTGCAAGAGTACCTTATTCGGTAAAAAAGGGCGATAATAATACGCCACGTGTTGATATTGATGGAAGGTTATATACTCCACAAGAAATTTCTGCGATTATCTTACAGAAGATGAAAAAGACTGCGGAGGATTATTTGGGAACTGAAGTAACCGAAGCCGTTATTACCGTACCTGCGTATTTTAACGATGCGCAACGTCAAGCAACAAAAGAAGCGGGGGAAATTGCCGGATTAAAAGTGAAGCGTATTATCAATGAGCCTACTGCTGCAGCTTTGGCTTATGGCCTTGACAAAAAAAATAAGGACATTAAAATAGTGGTGTTTGACTGTGGAGGTGGAACACACGATGTGAGTATATTAGAATTGGGAGATGGTGTTTTTGAAGTAAAATCTACAGATGGTGATACACACTTAGGTGGTGATGACTTTGATCATAAAATTATTGATTGGTTGGTGGCAGAGTTTAAATCGGAGAACGGTGGATTAGATTTATCTAAAGACCCAATGGCATTGCAGCGATTGAAAGATGCAGCTGAAAAGGCAAAGATTGAATTATCAAGTACTACCAGCACAGAAATAAATTTACCGTATATAATGCCAGTTGATGGTATTCCAAAGCACTTGGTAAGAACCTTAACACGTGCGAAGTTTGAGCAATTGGTAGATGATCTTATCAAACGAACCATTGAGCCTTGTAAATCGGCAATGAAAAGTGCAAATTATAGTACTAGCGATATTGATGAAATAATCTTGGTAGGTGGTTCTACTCGTATTCCGGCTATACAGGAAGCTGTAGAAAAGTTTTTTGGTAAAGCCCCTTCGAAGGGAGTTAATCCTGACGAGGTAGTTGCCATTGGTGCTGCAATTCAAGGAGGTGTTTTAACAGGTGAAGTAAAAGATGTTCTGTTGTTAGATGTTACGCCACTTTCGTTAGGAATTGAAACAATGGGAGGTGTTATGACTAAATTGATTGAGTCGAACACAACCATTCCAACCAAAAAATCAGAAACCTTCTCTACTGCATCGGATAATCAACCTTCTGTTGAAATACACATTATACAAGGCGAGCGACCAATGGCGGCTCAAAACCGAACTATTGGAAGATTCCATTTGGATGGATTGCCACCTGCTCAAAGAGGTATACCTCAAATTGAAGTAACTTTTGATATTGATGCGAATGGTATTTTGAATGTTTCAGCTAAAGATAAGGCAACAGGAAAATCACAGAATATTCGTATCGAAGCGTCTTCAGGATTGTCGGATGCTGAAATTGAAAAAATGAAAAAGGAAGCTGAAGCAAATGCTGAATCGGATAAAAAAGCAAAAGAAGAGGTTGATAAAATTAATCAGGCCGATTCAATGATTTTCCAAACAGAAAAGCAATTGAAAGAATACGGTGATAAATTACCTGCCGATAAAAAAGGTCCAATTGAAGCAGCGTTTGCTGAATTAAAAACAGCTCACGGAGCAAAGGATATAGCAGGAATTGATAGTGCACTGGAAAAAATAAATGCGGCTTGGGCTGCAGCTTCTGAAGAGATGTACAAAGCAAGTCAAGGTGGTGCGCAGGCAGGACCGGAGGCTTCAGGAGGCGGACAACAATCGGCAAGCAACAATACAGAAGCTACTGATGTTGATTTTGAAGAGGTAAAGGAAGATAAAAAGTAAGGTTTAGGTTTGGGTTAATAATGGCAAAACGTTCCACAAATTGTGGGACGTTTTGTTTTTAGTTCAATCCTTAAAAAAGGAACGAATGTGCTGAGATAATAATGAAACATTTATAGTTTCGATGGGATGGGAAGTGTTTGGCAGTAACAACAATTCACTGTTTTTTAATAGCTTGTTTACCGCACTTGTTTCATTCAAACTAACCATCTTATCATTGTCTCCAATACTTAGTATTACAGGAATTTCAATGCAGCAATAATCATTAGCCGTTAGTGCATTTTTATTGCCTAATTCCAACATCATTTCAATTGTTTTTGCCAATACTATTTTCCAATCA
Source organism: uncultured Bacteroidota bacterium (assembly GCA_903840505.1). Classification (GTDB taxonomy): domain Bacteria; phylum Bacteroidota; class Bacteroidia; order UBA4408; family UBA4408; genus CAIMGI01. The sequence goes on along the minus strand of CAIMGI010000162.1, from coordinate 9,389 downwards.
TTGGGTAGGTGTCGTTTTTTTAATGTTTCGGCAAATGCGGGAATTTTTCCTTCTATTTTTTCTGCGTTTAACATTTTTATTTCTTGTGCTGCAATTTCAGGAGTCCAACTAAATTTAGTAGCAAGGGTAAAAATTTTTGCGATTCTATCGGGATGATGTTTTGCTAAGTATAAGGCAACATAGCCTCCCATACTATAACCAAAAATAGCAATATGTGAGATGGAGAGGGTGTCCATCCAAGAAATTACATCCGCTGCAAAAAGTGCGATTGAGAAAGCGTCCGATGGTAAAGGAATACCACCGTGTCCGCTAAAATTGATGCTGTGAACAATAAACTCATCGGAAAGAGTATCCTTTAACTTTTGTAATTGTTCACTTGAGCCAATGGCTCCGTGTAGCAAAAGCAAATGCTTCATTGATTCTGGAAACCTTTTACTCGTTCTTCGACTTATCTTTATTAGGATCCATCAATGTACTCATTGCCATCATTTGCTTCATCGTTTGTTGCATTCCTTCACTTGAACCATCCAAGAAAATAACATTTCCTTTACCGTATTCAGCGAAATTTTTGATGGCTTCTGTCCACATAGAAAAAAGAATTACGGAAGTATCCAAGTTAGCTTGCTCCATTTCTTTTGCAGCCTGACTCATACCTTTGGCGACTTCCTCACGGAATAAGGCAACACCTTGTCCGCGCAATTGAGCAGCTAAACGCTCAGCCTCAGCAGCAATTTTGGTTGCATTACCATCCGCTTCAGCAGCCTTTGTTTTTGTAATAAGTAGTGCTTGACCTTCATTTTCGGCAGCAGCTTTTAAGTTGTTTGATGCCACAACTTGCGACATTGAACGCATAATGGCTTCATCAAAAGTGATATCGTTTAATTGTAAGTCAATAAGATGATATCCCCAACTTTCAAGCGATTGATCAATTTGCTCCTTCACATCGCCCACTATTTCATTGCGTAATGAAAGCACTTCCGATTGTTTTTTAGTAGCAACAAATCCTCTAATAGAGCCCTCAATGGTACGTATTAGCGCTTGCATTAAATTTTTATCGTCTATGAATTTAAATGCTACATTTTTAATTGTTTCTTCGTTGTGGTCAACAACAGCATACAACAACATAGCTTTGAAATATACATTTGCTTGGTCAAGCGTGGTTGCTTGAAACTCCAATTCTACCGAACGATTCTGTATAGATATTTTTTTATATATTTTTTCAATAATCGGAATTTTAATACTTAATCCGGGCGTTAGAATTCTTCTGTATTTACCGAAAACTGTTATTACAGCAATATTTCCTTGCTGAACGGTTACAAATAATCCTAAAATGATGCTTAGGGCAATTAATCCAATGGGAATATAAATGTACTGCATGGTTTGGGTGTTTATTTTGTTTTTATAAAGTTACTTTATTAATAATAAAAAACAAATTTATTGATTTGCCTTGTGTGCGTTGCTTCGCATCTTCATATTGAGTAGCTCAACTCCCATTGAGAATACCAAAGCAGAGTAGATATATGCTTTTTCAACGTGGATATGAAATGATTCCAATACGAGAGCAAGGCCGATTACTACCAAAAAAGATAGTGCCAACATCTTTACAGTTTGATGTTTGAAAATAAAATCACTCACCTTTTCAGAAAAAACCAACATTACAATCATTGCAATGATTACTGCTAATACCATTAAAATAACATTGCTTACCAAACCCACGGCAGTCAGAATGGAATCGAAAGAAAATATGATATCAATAAATACAATTTGAATGATTGCACTTTTTACGGTTAATGATTGAATTGTAGGACCCGATGCTTCTACGTGATTTATTTTTTCAACAATTTCTATGGTTGTTTTTACGATAAGGAATAGGCCTCCTGCAAATAATATTAAGTCTCTTCCTGTACAACCAAATGAACCAATATGGAATAAAGGATCTTTTAACCCAATTATCCAAGTAATTCCAAACAACAATGAAATACGTATAATCAATGCCAAAAGCAATCCAATGGATCTTGCTTTTTTGCGCTGTGACGTTAACTCTAGTTTACCTGCAATAAGTGAGATGAAAATGATGTTGTCTATTCCCAACACAATTTCCAATACAGAAAGTGTCAATAGGCTTATCCAACCATCGGCAGTAAGAAATACACTAAAATCAATCATTGTATAAAAATATGAGGGCAAAAGTAATCAGAATTTGCGACATCATAAACTAATTAGCTGTTCGATTTTCTCTATTGCCTTTTCAAGACGTGTTTTTCCCACACCTTTAATAATTGCATAGGGGCTGTGATTGTTTTCAAGTACTTTTTTATAGGCTTCAAATAATTGCTCTCTATCTACTTTGTTTTGATGCTCTCTTTGTGGATCTGCTTGCCATTCAATATCAATATCCGACAATAAATGCAATCTGTAAGTATCCGGTTTGTAATTTTTATTGATAATTTCGGAATGTTCTTTAAGTGTGTATTCGCACCATATTTTTGTAACCAGTAAATTGGTATCACAAAATAACAAACGATTCGCCTTTTTAGCAGCAATTTCTTCTTGTATCAGTTGTTGTTGAGCAATTATTTCAACGTCAATTTTTGTGTACTTGCGATTTAAATTCCCAATGTATTCTCTTGCATATTCATCCACCCAGGTGGTATTGTAATGATTTGCCAATCCTTTTGTGAGGGTTGTTTTTCCTGTGCTTTCAGGGCCAACCAAGGCAATGCGGATTATACTGTTAACTTTTTTTTCCATTCAAAATAACCTATCAATGCAATAATAACATACAATCCATAGAGTCCTGCTGTTAAGTTTAAGCCCCTTGCAGCATATAAAAATATGGAAGCCAAATCAATTAATACCCAAAAAATCCAATTTTGAATAATTTTTTTCGTAACCATATAGGTAGCAAGCAAACTGAAAATAGTTATGGGAGCATCTAAATAGGGCATCGAAGCGGAAGTATAGGTAGCAAAAAGATACCCAACTATTATTGACACAAAAGCAGATGTAACGATAGAGTATAGTAGTAATTTATTGTTCCATGTACTTATCTGCAAAGTATCCCTTTTTTTATCCTTCTTTTTCCATTGCAAATAACCATATACAGCCATTATTAAATAGAATACTTGCAAAAATGTTTCTAGGTATAATTTACTTTGGTAGCAAATGAAAATATAAATTATTACACTAACAAATGCCGCATACCAACACCAACTATTTTCTTTTACTGCAAAAATTACATAAACTAAGGCTAATGCAACCGCTATGATTTCAGCAATACTCATTTTGCTAAGGTGCTTGTAGCCAATTTATACCCTTTTTGAGGTAAGCTTGTGTTTTTTCCTCTTCTGAATTTTTTTCGGGAACAAAATCATATAACCAAGATGCCATTTTGGGCAAACTCATTAAAATCGATTCAATTCTTCCATTTGTTTCTAAGCCGAATTTTGTCCCTCTATCGTAAATTAAGTTAAATTCAACATAGCGTCCACGTCTAATTAATTGCCACTTTTTTTCATTTTCACCAAAAGGGATATTTTTATTTTTTTCTACCAAATGTGAATATACAGGTGCAAATAACTTGGCAAGTGCAGTAATAAAATCAAGTAGTTTAGCCATATTGAAACCAGATGATTCCATTAATTTGTCAAAAAATATTCCACCTATACCCCGTGTTTCGTTTCTGTGTTTTATAAAAAAATAATCATCCGCATTTTTTGAAAATTCAGGGTAATAATTCAGTGAGAATGTATCACATAATTTTTTTATTTCAGTATGAAAATAGCAGGCATCTGCTTCGTTTACAAAGTGAGGAGTAAGGTCAATTCCACCACCTACCCATTTTATCTTGTCATCAATTTCAAAATAGCGTACATTCATATGAATTATTGGCACCATTGGACTTTGAGGATGGATTACAATAGAAAGGCCGGTTGCTAAAAAATCAATTGATTTGCTTTTTCCTTCCAACTCCTTTTTTAGAAATTCAGGAATAGTGCCATAAACAGCAGAGAAATTTACTCCGCCTTTTTCAAATAGGTTTCCGTCTTGTATTATTCTACTGATGCCGCCACCACCTTCTGCACGTGTCCATTTGTCTTCAATAAAGCGAGCCTTACCATCAAGATTTTCGAGTGCAGTACAAATTTCGGATTGTATTTTTTTGAGACGTTCCTGGATATCTTCTTTGTGCGTCATCTATTGTTCAACTAATTAGCGGGGATTAAACTAAAATCTTGGTATTTTAAAATAAACACTTTTTGGTTTTCGTAACCACTTTCGGTCCCTGTTTTAAAATAATTGAATTGTGTGTTTATTCCGTTACTTTTAAATTCAGTTGTTTTTTCCATAAAAGTAATGCCATAATTTTTCAATGTTAAAAGATGGTACATCGCAATGTCGTATCCTTCATAGGCAAATTTGTTTGGCTCCGTTTTGTATGTTTCACGAAATCTTTGAATGAATTTTTTTGTCTCAGGATTTGCATAATCAACATAGTTATTCGAAGGGATATGCAACTGCGTGTTTTGAATGGTATTTATTTCCAAATTTTCATAGCCAATCCAGCTTTCCATACCAACTATGATAATTTTATAATCTTTTGTGAGCGTATTCATTTTGTTTAAAAAATCGGTAACAAAAGCTTGATCGTTAGATGGAACAAAAATGATGTTGTTTTTTGTAGTTGATAATTTTCCTGTTAATCCTTTTAACCCAATACTTTTATAAACAATTACAGTTACTGAATCAGTTCCAAGTATTTTATTCGCTTTGTTTTTGAAAATTTCAGCAGACGTTTTTTCTTTGCTCAAATTATTGTGTGCAACTAGAATGTTGCTTCCTTTATTATTAATAGAAATGTAGTTCGCTAATTGTTCAACTTGGGTTGAACTGGAGGGTGTTGCCTTGCACAGATAAGAATTTCCCAATAATGCTTTACTTGCTTGAGAAAAAGGTGCTATCATCATTATTTTGTTGCGTTTACAAAAGTCGGCAACAACACCAACATCATCCGAATGAAAAGGCCCAATAATTAAATTCAATTCTTTTAATTCAGGTTTTTTAAGAAAATTTACAATTTGCAGAGAATCACTTGGAATATCATACACCAAAATATTGCAGTTAACACCTAATTTTTTTAAGGAATCGATTGCCAATGAAAAGCCTTGATAAAATTCAACTGCAGGAATAGATTTAGGGTAAATTGTTTTCTGCTCGTCTTTATTTTCATAGGTAAATGCACTATCATTTTTTGCGAGATAAAGTGGTAAAAATAATCCTACATTGTAAATTTCATTACCCGTTATTTTTTTTTCAGTTTCAGCTAAAGGAAGTGGAGTAGGTGGGGTGACTTTATCGAAATTGGCTTTCGACAATATTATTTTATCTCCCTTTTTAATAACGCCATTGAACGAAGCATTATTTTTTTGAAGTGTATCTACTGATAGGTTGTATTTTTTCGAAATAGAATAGAACGTTTCTCCTTTTTCAACAGTATGGTAATTGGCATTGAGCAGGTTGTTTTCGTTTATAACAGCAGGATTTTCTTTCGCATCTTTCGTTTTAACAGGTATTTTAAGAATTTGATTTGGTTTTAGTCCGTTTATTAATTCAGGATTTTCAAACACCAAATCATTCTGACTTATTTCATATACCTTGCAAATGGAATATAATGTTTGTCCCTTTTCTACAGTATGTATGTAAAAGCTTTTCCCGTCAATACGTTCCGTTTTCGTACTTTTTTTTAACTCTTGTGCAAATGAAACCTGCACGCACAATGCAATGTAAAGAATAAGGAATATGGATGAATGTAGACTATTTTTTGATTTGTGCATTGTACTTTTTATTATTCCCATTCAATTGTTGCAGGCGGTTTAGAGCTAATATCGTAGACTACTCTGTTAATACCTTTTACTTTATTAATAATTTCATTCGATACTTTTCCTAAAAATTCATAAGGAAGATGGCACCAATCGGCAGTCATTCCATCGGTACTGCTTACAGCACGCAAAGCCACTGCATTTTCATAGGTCCGCTCATCGCCCATAACTCCAACCGATTGAACTGGTAAAAATATAGCACCGGCCTGCCAAACATCTTTATATAAACCTGATGATTTTAAATTGTCGATAAAAATAGCATCCACTTCTTGTAATATTTTTACTTTTTCTAAAGTTATGTCTCCGAGAATACGAATTGCCAATCCTGGTCCCGGAAAAGGGTGTCGGTTTAAAATAGCATCGTCAATCTGCAATGTTTTTCCAACCCTACGTACTTCATCTTTGAATAAAGTGTTAAGTGGCTCCACTACTTTTAGTTTCATATAGTCGGGTAAACCACCTACATTATGGTGTGATTTAATGGTTGCTGATGGGCCCTTTACAGATACAGACTCTATTACATCCGGATAAATTGTGCCTTGTGCCAGCCAAATTACATCTTTTATTTGTTTCGATTCTTCGTCAAATACATCAATAAAAACTTTACCAATGGCTTTGCGTTTTTGTTCCGGGTCACTGATTCCCGCCAAGGCGCTGTAAAATAATTCTTTTGCATTTACACCTTTTACGTTTAAGCCCATATGTTTATATGATTCAAGTACGTTTTCAAATTCGTTTTTTCGTAATAAGCCATTGTCAACAAAAATGCAGTACAAATTTTTACCGATAGCCTTGTGCAGTAATACTGCAGCAACACTGGAATCAACCCCTCCACTTAGTCCCAACACAACTCTATCGTTTCCTATTTTGGTTTTTAAATCGGCAACTGTTGTTTCAACAAAGGAGTCGGCTGTCCAATTTTGTGAGCAGCCACAAATAGTTACTACAAAATTTTTCAATAAAACACTTCCTTCAGTGCTGTGATAAACTTCCGGATGAAATTGTATTCCGAATGTTTGCTCTTCTTTAATTTCATAGCCTGCAAATTTTACATCACTTGTACTGGCTATTATGGAATAGTTTTCAGGGATTTTAGTAATTGTATCAGCGTGACTCATCCAAACTTGCGAGTTGTTGCTTACACCTTTAAATAAAATATTTTCCTCCTGTATGTAGGATAAGTTGGCTCGCCCATATTCACGGTGTTGGGAAGCATTTACTTCTCCTCCAAATTTTTGTGCCATTAGTTGAGCACCATAACAAACACCCAATAAAGGTAGTTTACCTTTAAAAGCAGATAAGTCAGGATTCGGTGATTGTGAATCACGCACTGAAAATGGGCTGCCCGAAAGGATAACTCCTTTTATGTTTTTTGTTATTTCCGGGATTTTATTGTACGGATGAATTTCACAATAAACGTTCAGCTCTCTTACTCTTCTTGCAATTAGTTGGGTGTATTGTGAGCCAAAATCTAAAATTAAAATAGTTTCTTGCATAATTCAAGCAAAGATAATGGATATTGAGCGAATTGCCTATTTCAAAAATCAGAAAATCTATAATTTTTGTTGTTCAAGTCTGTTCTAGCATTTTTTCGTGGTCTTCCTACTCCTCTTAGTATTTTAATGTCAGCAGCATCTTCAATAATAGATGTTATTTCTTCATCACTCACAGATAATGTTTCAATATTATTATCAGAATTATTTATCGAAATATTATTATGAACATTATTAATAATGTTTTCAATATCAGAAACAGGTTTGTGTCTTAATTCTGTTATATTAGGTGAATGTCTAGAAACATTATTAGATTGAGTAGCCATAGTAGGTTGCATAGACATATTTGACATAGGTGAATTTAATGAACTAAACAAGCTACTAACCATATTAAATAAACCACCACTATCACTTCCATTATTAGCAGTATTCTTAGAGTATGTATTATTCATAGGAATATTTTGCGCAGACGATGAAGGATAATTATTACCACCCATCATATATTGTTTTGCCGCTGCTTGTTGGAATTGTTTCATTAATTCAGGATCAGATTTAAGTACATTTTCAACATTTGGCATTGGTTGTTCTTTGAACATCCTACTTGTTAGATGAAACATAAAAGCACTACCAGACAATGCTATAAATAATCTAAATTCAGGAGCCATTTTTTTACCGGTTGCCTTATATTTATAATGTAATTCTTCAAATATATCATCATAATCATTAATATTTTCATTAACTTGCTCAGACCACCCGTCTAATTTTATTGCGAAAGGATCATATCTACTATTCATATATTCAGTTCCTGAAATAAACGCCATTAACATTTTTTGCTGAAATCTAACACTACCATCAAGTTCTTTTTCGCGAATTAAACGATTATATTCAGTTCGCATTTCTTCTAAGTCTGAATTCATATTAAATTTAAAAGGGATTTTGAACCCCTTTCCTTCTAACCTATCTAATTGATAAATGATCTCTCTTTTTTCATTTAATTCATTTAAAATAATCTCTTTTGCACTTAAATGTTTATTCTTAGATCTTCCCTTACTATATTCTCCATCTTCATCATCATCGTATTCATCATCTTCACCATCATCATCTTCACCTTCATCATCGTCATCATCGTCATCATCGTCATCATCGTCATCATCGTCATCGTCATCATCCCTGTTTTTAGAATAACCATGATTTTTATTTGAAAAATTACTTACATTATTTGTTTTTTTATTATGAATACTGCTAGCTATACTACTATTTTCACTTTCTTCATTATGTTTTGAATTTTTAGATACACTTTTATTTTTATATATATTTTTCATGTTTTTCATATAAGCAGACTTGTCATAATCACCATTAACAGAACTAGCCCTTGAGGAAGATCGTGAAGATGAGCGAGATGACATAGATATAACGTCATCGCTTATTTTATTTCTATTAAATAAGGTGTTATCATTCATAAAATTATTTTGAGACACCCTATTTTGCTTATTTGGTATATTGAAACCCATTTGCTTATTACTAAAGGTATCTCTACTCAATTCAATTAAATCATCATTTATATTATTAAGATTTAATGTTGTCATATTATATATTTAATTGAATATCAATTGTTTATATAATATTAATACTATTTAAACGGTTATATATACGCGCGTCCAAAGGGCGATTATTATTTTCTCAGGACGCATCCTGATATCCAAGCATTAAAGAATACTCTTGCGGACTTCTTGTATTTCTCGGGGTGGAACTGAACTCCTAAGATGTTCCTTTTAGAGTTATAAGCCATCACTATTTTATCTTTAATTTTCTTAATAATCGTAAAATCTTTAGGCACCTTCACTATATAATCTCGGTGATAAAAGAAATACTTGGTTTTAGGGATATTGAAAGGCGCAGCAGCGCCGCCGCTATCGCTTACACTAAAACTCTTATTATACTTCATATAACCTGCTTTGTTGGATTTAATAAAGGGGTTTTTGCTACTGGCTATGCTGCTTCGGCTGCTTCTGCTGCT
>CAIMGI010000161.1 GCA_903840505.1 uncultured Bacteroidota bacterium | reverse complement strand
TGGTTTTTGTTCTAAAAATGAATTCAAAGTAAACTGTACAGTAAACCACCCAATTTTATCAAATGTTTTTAGGCTGTCAATTTTACTGTTTTTTAGATTTGTAGAATCTTTCCATTTAAAATTGTCGCCCTTATGAAAATCTAAATTTTTAGTGAGTATAAAACCGTCTTTTGGTAAACTATCAACAGCGATAATTGTATTTTGTGCCCAAGTTTTACTAAAAATTGTTAATAGTACACATAGAACTATGAGTAAGCTTTGTTTCATTTTCATAGAACTATGACGCATATATCCTGAATTAAGTTACAGCGTGTTAGCTAAATTGGCAAGTTCCGACCTTTCTCCTTTTTCGAGTGTAATATGCGCATACAACTTATTATTACTTGCTTTGTCAATAAGATTGGAAAGGCCATTGCTATGTGTATCCAAGTATGGGGTGTCTATCTGAAAAATATCACCGGTGAAAATGATTTTAGTATTTTCTCCTGCACGTGTTATAATTGTTTTTACCTCGTGGGGTGTTAGGTTTTGCGCTTCATCAATAATAAAGCAGATATTACTCAAGCTTCTTCCTCTAATGTATGCTAATGGAGTGATGTGGATTTTTTCTTTCTCCACCATTTCGGTAATTTTCTGGTATTCCTTGTCGGTTTCTCTAAACTGCCCTTGTATGAGTTTTAAGTTATCCCACAAGGGTTCCATATAAGGATTGATTTTTGATTTTATATCGCCCGGCAAGTAACCAATGTCTTTGTTGCTAAGCGGTACAATTGGCCGCGCTAAATAAATTTGTCGGAATTCCATTTTTTGTTGCATTGCTCCTGCCAATGCCAACAGTGTTTTTCCGGTGCCTGCAACACCTTGAAGTGTTACCAATAATACATTGGGGTTCATTATTGCGTGCAAAGCAAATGCTTGTTCTACATTTCTTGGTTTAATGCCATAAGCACTTTCTTTATTCACCTTTTCAACCAATTCGGTATTTGCATTGTAATAGGCCAGGGCAGAGGCATCGCCATTTTTCAGCGTGTAATAATGGTTTGCAATCGGATCTTTTATTTTTAGCTGTTTGGCAGTACAGGAGCCATCTTGGTAAAGTTTGGCGATTGCTGCTGCGGGTACATTTTCTATGGTGGAATACCCTTTGTAAAGTGATTCTATGTCTTGTACTTTTCCAGTCTTAAAATCTTCGGCAGGGATGTTAAGTGATTTTGCTTTTAAACGCAGATTGATGTCTTTGCTCACCAATATTACGCTGCGTCCTTTCATTTCTTTCTGTAAATACAGAGCAGAATTTAAAATTTTGTGATCGGCTTTTCGTTCTCCAAAAATTTTATTGGCATCAATTTCACTGTGTTCATTCATAAGCACTTTAAACTTCCCTTTCGTAGGTCCGTTTAAAGGGATCCAATCCTGTAACAAATATTTTTTTGATAATAAGTCGAGCAATCGAATAAACTCACGTGCTTCGTAGTTAATAACATCGTTCCCCTTTTTAAAATTATCAACTTCTTCGAGAACAGTTATGGGTATTGCAACATCGTGTTCTTTAAAACTATTAATAGCGTTGTGGTCGAATAGGATAACAGATGTATCGAGTACAAATATTTTTTTTTCATTTTTAGCCATTCTGTTTCTTTTTTATGAGTGAATGATTGCCCTTCTATCAAACCTAGCAATTAATTATTCCCTTTTTGTTTTTTGAGGACTCATTTTATAAACAAAGTTTTACACGTTGTGTGAAACGCACCGAAATGCCAAACCAATAAATGATTCAATAAAACTTATTAACTTTGTTGTATAATATTAAGTATACACATTATGGAAGATCAGAACCAAAACCAATTGAATATTGAATTAAGCGAAGAAATTGCAGAAGGAACTTATTCCAACCTGGCAATCATTACCCACTCAAATGCAGAGTTTGTTATCGATTTTGTACGTATTATGCCGGGTGTTCCAAAGGCAAAGGTGAAATCGCGCATACTGTTAACTCCACAGCACGCTAAGCGTTTGATGAATGCTTTGAAGGACAATCTTCAAAAATTTGAATCAGTGCACGGTGTAATCAAAGAAGGGGATATGCAAAATATTTATCCGCTTACTTTTGGTGGACCAACTGCCCAAGCTTAGATTCGAACTTTCGAATTTTTATCTAAACAATGTTTGCGTCCTATCTGGTCCTACTGAAACAATTGTAATAGGTACGTGCAATTGTTTTTCAAGAAAAAGTATATATTCGACAAGTTCAGAAGGCATATCATTTGCCGATTTTACTCCTGTCAAATCCTGTTTCCATCCTTTTAATTCTTTGTAAATCGGTTTTACATATTCTGGCGAAATATCGAAAGGGAAATTATCTTGTGCCTCTCCTTTTACTTCGTATTGTGTACACACTTTTATTTTTTCGAAGCCACTTAATACATCAGCTTTCATCATAATTAGCTCGGTAACTCCGTTAATCATAATCGCATACTTCAATGCAGGTAAATCTAACCATCCGCAACGTCTTGGTCTGCCTGTAGTAGAACCAAATTCATTTCCTGTTTTACGAAGTTGTTCACCGGTCTCTTCCAAAAGTTCGGTAGGAAAAGGTCCGCTTCCAACACGCGTACAATATGCCTTGAAAATACCAAAAACTTTTCCTATCCTGTTAGGAGCAATTCCTAATCCGGTGCAAGCACCGGCACAAATGGTGTTGGATGATGTAACAAAAGGGTACGATCCAAAATCAATATCAAGCAATGAACCTTGAGCACCTTCGGCAAGTACCGATTTCTCCTCTAACAAAGCGTCATTTAGGTATTGTTCGCTGTCGATGTGTTTTAGTTTTTTTAGCAATTCAATGCCTTCAAACCAAGCAGGTTCCAATGCTTCTAAGTTATATTCATACTGCAAAAATTCTAAAATTTGTGCGTGTTTTGAAACGAGGAAATCATATTTTTCTTTAAAGTTTGCATCGTTTATATCACCTACTCTTAAACCATTTCTGCCTGTTTTGTCCATATAGGTTGGACCAATTCCTTTCAGCGTGGAACCTATTTTTGCATTTCCTTTGGAAGCTTCGGAAGCTGCATCAATGAGTCGGTGTGTTGGTAATATTAAATGTGCTTTTTTGGAAAGTAGCAATCTGCTTTGCACATCCACATTGTATTTTTTTAAGGCATCAATTTCCTTTTTAAAAATTACAGGGTCAATTACTACTCCATTACCTACAATGTTAATTGACTTTTCGTGAAAAATACCCGATGGAATGGTGTGTAAAACGTGTTTAATTCCATTGAACTCTAAGGTGTGACCTGCGTTCGGGCCACCTTGGAATCGTCCTATAATATTATATTTGGGAGTGAAAACATCTACAATTTTCCCTTTTCCTTCGTCTCCCCATTGAAGACCTAATAATACATCTACTTTCATTTCTGTCTTATTTATTTTTTATATTTTTTAATTCTAAAATTGCATCCTCATTATTTTCTTTGAGGATGAAAAAGCTGTTTAGTCGTGTTATTGCGAATAGTTTTTGAACTTTTTGTGATACGTTTGTTACAATGGCTTCGCCTCCTACTTTTCTTGTCCTGGTTAGCATCATAATTAAAATATTTAAGCCACTGCTGTTTATATGTTCAATTTGTTTAAGATTTAGTATGTAATTTATTTTTCCGAGGATTAATCGTTTTTCAAACTCCTTTAATAGCTCGGATGCATCTTGTTTAAAATTTAATTCGCCTTCCAATTCAATGATAGCAATATCGTTTTCTACTTCTAATATGGAGTAACGAAAGTTCATTTTTATTTTTTGTAATGTTCACATTTTCCATTCACTGAAAGCTTTGTGCATTTTCCATAAAAGTTAAGCGAATGGTGAATGATTTTAGTACTTAAAAACTCTTCGGCCATATTTTGTATTTGTTGTATTCTTGGGTCGCAAAATTCAAAAACCTTTTCACAATCGGTACAAATTAAATGGTCGTGCTGTTTAAATTTATATGATTTTTCAAATTGAGCCATATTCTTGCCAAATTGATGTTTTACAACCAAATTACAATTCAATAAAAGCTCAATGGTATTATACAGTGTGGCTCGGCTCACCCTGTATTTTTTATTTTTCATATAAATATAAAGCGATTCAACATCAAAATGCCCATCGCGTGAATATATTTCTTCTAGGATAGCATAACGCTCAGGCGTTTTACGATGAGCGTGCTGCTCAAGATACTTAGTAAAAATTTGTTTAACGGCTTCTCGTGTATCGTTCGCTGACATTGAAAATAATTGACGTTTAAAAGTAGTGTTTTTTTATTAATTCGAGTCCATCCTAATTACATTTACTACTCCTGTAACCTTTTTTAGTTTTTTTATGAGTTCTTTTAGGTGATTTGTATCTTGCACAAACACCATTATGTTTCCTTCAAAAATACCATCGTTAGTGTCGAAACTGATAGAGCGCATATTCACATTCAGTTCATTGGAAATAATTTTTGTTATGTTATTAACAATTCCCACTTCATCTGTTCCTGTGATTTTAATACCCGCCAAAAAAGATATTTTTTCTTGATTTGTCCATTTTGCTTTTACAATCCTATAAGCGTAGTTTGACATAAGTTGAATAGCATTAGGACAATTGGTACGGTGAATTTTTATACCTTCATCAACCGTTACAAAACCAAATACATCATCACCTGGAATTGGTGTACAGCAAGGAGAAAGTTTATAGTCAATTTTATCTAAGTTTTCACCTATAACCAGCATCCCTGAATTTCCTCTTACATCAGATACTAACTCTTCAAGCTTCTTAGATTCTGACTTTTTAGGGATTGCATTTTTTGGAATTAATTTCCCCTTTTCTACCGTGAAATCTTTTAAATTTTTAATATTGATATTACCAATCGCTATCCTATAATACAATTCGAGGTTGTTCTTAACTTTAAAGTAGTCGACCAAGATGGCAATGTTACTTTTGGTAAAACCTGCATCTAATTGTTTCAGTTTTTTCTCAACCGTTTCCCTTCCTTCCACTGCAATTTTCCTTTTCTCTTCTTTAAGTGCCGACTTGATTTTTGATTTTGCACGAGCCGTTACTACAAATCCCAACCAATCGTCTTTTGGTTTTTGTTTTTGAGATGTAAGGATTTCAATTTGGTCACCGCTATTTAATTTATGGCTCAAGGGTACAAGTTTATTGTTAACCTTCGCACCAATACATTTATCTCCAACTTGTGAATGTATTTCATAAGCAAAATCTAACGTTGTTGCTTCAATTGGCAAAGTTTTAAGTTCACCTTTGGGAGTAAAAACAAATATTTCTTCTGCAAATAAATTGAGTTTAAAATCATCAATAAAATCAAGAGCATTCGACTCAGGATTT
>CAIMGI010000160.1 GCA_903840505.1 uncultured Bacteroidota bacterium | reverse complement strand
GTGGTACAAACAAATGCAATAATATCAGGCACACCGTTTACAACATGTATAAATGGATCATGTGCAAGACAAGATTCTGTTTCAATTATACACGGAACAAATTACAGAATAGCAAGTACTTGCGGTGGATTAGATCCTCGCTCCTCTTCATTTCAAATTGATGTTCTGACAAATCTGAACGGAGAGTATAATTTTACATATAAAGATCCATACGGAGAAACGAGAATTGCTTCTGGAATAGCCGCCCCAAGCACAAACACATATTCAATTGCTTGTGGATTTCAAATAATATCACAAACACTTGGCAGCGCGTCATTATCGTCTCGTCGCTGTTAATATTTAAAACAGAAAAATGTTCTGAAAAATCCTTTGATATAAAACCACGGATTTTTTCTTTGTTGAAGACACCTTCCTACACAGCGCAGATGTATATAAGCATGCCTAGCTCTATCTGACACTGTAAATCTCATATCGTAATAGATAAATAGCTATTTTTTTATTAAAAAGGCATTGACTTTGGATAAAAAGATGTCATTGTAGTTTTCGCATGACTAATACACTAAACAATATTAAACGCGGTCGCGGTCGTCCTCGCGAGGACTCTACAATTAAAACCGCTAATAAAAATGAAAATATTGATACTGGCATTCCTACTTTGTTGGAACCAAACAGTCACGACATCCATGACGAACTTGTGCGCATGGACAGTTACATTTATTCTCAGTACAACGAATAAAAAACAAGCATGAATAATAACACTGCTGAAAAAACAGAAACCGCAATGTATGCCGTTTTTCGAAATGGCTTCCGCGTTAGCGATACGGAGTATGACTCCAAGCTAGACGCCCAACGAGAGTTGGATTATTGGGTAGAAATCGTCAAGCGCCATCCAGATGGTAGTAAGCTTGAGATTCGTCAACTTAACTATCGACGTTAAAATTTATGGAAGGACTAAGACAAAAAATCCTACTAGCCACTTCCGAGGAAGAAGTAAAAAAGCTAGTAGCCGAAGGTAAAACATACGAATTTGCAAGTGTAAAGACTCGCAATTCGTGGGCAAGCGCCGCACGTAGGAAGTCGGCTGGTGAGAAGTATGTTCCCACCAAAACAGAGAAACCAAAGAAAAAAGCTCGACGCAGTCGATAAAATATAGGGAGGCATTGCCTCCCTTTTTTATTCATGAAAAAACTATCCAAAAAAGAAAACGGATCTTTATACTGTGATTTACTTGAAGTAAATCCATTATTTGGTGCAATGTGGCAAAGCTTTGAACCAATGGTGTTTGACGAAGAAGTCGAAAGTGTTGAGTTAGAAATATGCAACAATAATTTTAGAATTGTTGCCAATGAAGCTTTTTGGAAAAAGTGCAAAAATAAAAGAAAAATTTTTGTTGTTTGCCATGAGATGTGTCATGTGATTTTTGGTCATTGGCTCATCAATCCTGATCTTGATAGAGAGTGGGCAAACATAGCTCAAGATATTGTAGTAAATGAATATCTTTCAAAATATTTTGATGAAAAAGTGATTGAAAAAGATATAGCCAATATCAAAAACGTATTTAAACACAAGTCTGATATAGTCGAGCGCAGATTTGATTATGTATATTATTATAATCTTTTGATGAAGTGTAGAACATAGTTATATCCATATGAGCGTGGAAATAACAGAAGCTGAACTTTCAAAAAGAAAATCCAATGGATCGGTATTTATATGTCGGTCCTGCAAAGATAACAAAAACAAAATTGTGTTGGTGGAATATAAAAAAGGTGCACAACGCGGAGTGCACTATCAGTTTTGTCAAGATTGCTTGAAACTGATAGATGAGTGTGCACGATGTAACTCTAAGTTACCTCCTAGCCCCCAACTTTAATTGGACCCCACTTTGGTGGGTTGTCTGGGCACGCTGA
Source organism: uncultured Bacteroidota bacterium (assembly GCA_903840505.1). Lineage (GTDB taxonomy): Bacteria > Bacteroidota > Bacteroidia > UBA4408 > UBA4408 > CAIMGI01. Next base: position 80 of record CAIMGI010000160.1, on the reverse strand, counting down.
GTGGGGCATATATAGCTTCATACTACTACATCCGCATAATTTACATTTTCCCATATTGTTATATGCGGTTTGGTCCCACG